>JBCCSO010000291.1:0-6048 GCA_039199965.1 Chloroflexota bacterium
AGCAATTTTGTCTGCTGGTGCACCACCGTGAACCCAGAGGTTTTTCTGAGCGGCAAAACCAGCGGTAAATGCCGCTTTGAAGCCTTCAAAGTCAGCACCAGAGGTTGGGCCGCCACAGGCTGCAATCGCTTCTTCTGCGTTAGGCAGATCGCTAAAGACCGGATCTGTTGCGATGTTGCCTGCGCTATCCAAAATACCGAAGGCGAACAAAGGCACAGCTGAGCCTTCTTCAACCAGCGGGGTCACGTTTTTGATGAAGCCAGATGAGGTTTGGTAGTCAAGGTTGATTTCACCTTGCTCAAAGGCGACACGGGCAGCACCGCGGCCGTCGTAGCCCAAGATGGGGACGAAGTCGACACCCATCAGATCAAAGGCGCGCAAAGCCACCATGTCCAAACCGGTCGCTGAGATACCACCGTAGATCAATGGCTCTGAGCTGTTGCACAAATCTTCAACGGAGGTGATCCCAGTGTCTGGTGAGACGTAAACCACACCACCGACGGGTGATCCCATCACACCGGTGAAGTCGGCAAAGTCATACTGCACCGCTTCTTGCCCCAAGATGTATGGCAGTGCATTTGAACCGGAGGAGTTCAACAGGGTCAAACCATCCGCTTCACGAGCAGCGTAGTCGTTGGCACCCAATGTTCCTGATGCACCGGGCATGTTGATGACCTGAACGGTGACATCATCACCCAAGTATTTTTGGAGGAATGGGGCCAGTGCGCGGGTCCATGTGTCGGAACCACCACCTTCGCCGTAAGGGACCACGATTTCGATGGTTTCACCAGCGTATGCACCGGTTACTTCAGCCATCATCGCGTCGTCTTCCATCTCTTCAGCTTCTTTGGTGATAGCAACGTCGAAGACGCGATCTAAAAATGATTTAAGTGAGTTAAACGCATCGGCCGACATGTTGTTGGCCGCACCAAAGGCGGTATCTACATCACCCGCGCCTGCATAGAACTCGTACCCACCCAAAAGATCGGCCGCAAGTGCTTGGAATTCTGCATCTGCAATAGTTTCTTGAGCCGCTGCGGTCAAGGCATCAATTCGTTCTTGAGGCGCATCACCAGCTACCCAGAGGTTTTTCTGAGCCGCGAAACCGGCAGTGAATGCCGCTTTGAACCCTTCAAATTCTGGTCCTGAGGTTGAGCCACCACAGGTCTCGATCGCCTCTTTAACATTGGGTAGATCGCTGAAAACGGGGTCAGTTGTGATATTTCCGCTGCTGTCCAAAATACCAAAGGCGAACAGAGGAACAGCTGAGCCTTCATCAACCAGTGGTTGAACGTTTTTCAAAAACGCGGGGGAGGTCTGGTAATCAAGATTAATTTCACCCTGTTCAAACGCCACTCGAGCAGCACCCCGGCCGTCGTAACCCAAGATCGGCAAATAATCGATTCCCATCAAATCAAACGCCATGAGTGGCACGAGGTCCAATCCAGTAGGTGAAATACCGCCGTAGATTAAATCGCTAGCTTCGCACAATCCTGCAACATCTGTAATGCCAGAGTCTGCTGACACATAAACCACACCGCCTACTGGCGATCCCATCACACCAGCAAAGTCAGCAAAGTCATACTGCACAGCGTCTTCACCCAAGATGTAGGGTAATGCGTTTGAACCAGATGAAACCAAGAGGCTCAATCCATCTGCGTCACGGGCCGCAAAGTCGTTGGCGCCTAACGTGCCTGAAGCACCGGGCATGTTAATTGGCTGAACCGTCACATCATCGCCCAAATATTTTTGTAGAAATGGTGCGATAGCCCGCATCCATGTATCAGATCCACCACCTTCACCATAGGGGATGATGATTTCGATGGTTTCACCCGCGAATGGTGCGGCCGCATCAACCTCAATCACCTCTTCAACTGTTTCGGCTACTTCATCTGCATTTTCAGCTACCTCATCGGCAACCTCACCTACAGTTTCTGCAGCTTCCTCAATTGTTCCTGCTAGATCTTCGCCGCCACATGCAGCCAAGAAAGCCATGAGCATAAGCAGCATCAGAAACAATCTTGAATTCTTCTTCAACATATATTCTTCTCCTTTGAATTTTGAACTTGGGCTTCAAGTCCATGGGAATTAGGGTGCTATCGATTCGAATTTGGGAAGTAGGAATGTAAATAGCAATAACGAGGGTAGGGCAGGTAATCTCTTCTCAGTAGGGCCACTTGATGGTAATAAGCCCATCCATTTGGAGGGTATGTCTCAAAAAGTAGGGTAAAAATAGGATTAATTGCACAAATTGACCGAATGGTAGGGGGCAAAACCGATCAATGGGGGGTACTTTAAATAGGTGTGTTCGCGTAATCTCTTACATATATGCTGCGATGCTTGAAAAAAATTTCCCACGCTTTATCTTTGCCCACAGCGATTGTGCTGGTGGTGCTACTGTCGGCATGCAATTTGGTTACCGAAGGAAACAATCCTGTTGCGACTGTCAGCCCTACCCCACAAAGCTTGTATAACAATGAAACCATCCGTTTAATCGTTCCTTTTGGCGCAGGGGGTGGCACTGACACATGGGCAAGAACCATCGCACCATTTATGCAAAAACATCTGGGGGGGAATGTCCAAGTTCAGGTCATCAACAAGCCAGGGGCTTCAGGGGTTTCTGGCACCAACTCATTCGCATTTACTCATGATGAGAAAACGATATTGGTTTCAAGCGGCTCAATCTTTTTTCCATATTTGTTAGGTGACAATTCAGTTGAATATGACTTTAATGAGTTTGTACCCATTATTGGCTCACCGTTAGGTGGGGTTATTTTTGTTTCACCTGACACTGGCATAGAATCAGCCGCTGATCTATGTGCTTTTGGCGATTCTCTAACCTACGGCGGAATTTCATCAACCGGGTTAGACATTGTGCCTCTACTCACCTTCGAGTTACTCAATATCGACGTTCGAGCGATTTTTGGCTACGATGGGAAAGGGGCATCACGCATTGCTTTTGAAGAGGGTGAAACCAATATCGAATATCAGACAACCCCGGGATACTTGGCAAATGTTGATCGCTTAACCAACGCAGGGGCGATTGTGCCTCTATACACCTTTGGCATTTTGGATAGTGAAGGCAATATCATTCGTGATCCGGTTTTTCCTGAGTTGCCGACGATCAAAGAGGTGTACAATATTTGCTTCGGTGGTGACCCTTCTGGTGTTGAATGGGATGTATATCAGGCAACACTGACCGCTAGTTTCGCAATCCAGAAAATGATGTGGGTTCACGGTGATACGCAAGAAGAGGCGATTACCGCTTTGCGCGCCGCCGCTTCTGCTACGGCCGATGACCCTGAATTCCAAGAAACGGCCGAAAACTTGATTGGCAATTATGATTTCTTTGTTGGGCATGAAGCTCAGGTGACATTTGCGGCCGCCTCAAGTTTGTCCCCTGAATCAATTAGCTGGCTCAAAGATCTGCTAACTGAAAAATACGGTGCAAGATATTAATGATTTTCGATTAGTCAATGACGATATACGATTGGTCTCCATGACCAAATTTTGATCGGTTTGAGCCGGTCTTCATTCGTCAACCGGCAATCAAAAATCGTCACTCAAAATGAGTATTCGATCACGAATTTATTTTCTGATTTTCCTGTTTGGATTTGTCCTACTCATCAATTTTGGCGCGCTTGGTTTTTTGGTGCTCACCGCATCCCGCGTGTTAAACACGGCCGATATTGTTCTGCAGCAGCAAAGCGCAGCTGTCCGTATGCAGGCTCAGCTTAGAGATGCTGAAGCAGCTCTTTATCGGTATGAGATTGAGGGGGAAACAGGATTTGCCACCCACTTCAAAGACCAGCTCAACTTGTTTGAAGATGAGATCCGCAATTATGAGCAGCTGGTTACAACTTCAGAGGAAGAGACATGGGTCAGCGATCTTCAAATCGCCCATCAAAACGCACTAGACTTTGGGGAAAATTTAATTGAACAACGAGATCTTCAAAATGTGACCCTGCGCTCAGTTGAAACCATTCAAGCTGATGTAGAAACACTGCTAACAGGACCAATGCAAGACATAAAAGCGGATGATCTTGTCTATCAAGATTTGATTGGGGGGATGTCCATCACCGGCCGAGATATTTTAATCGCCCTTATTTCTTACTTAGACTCCCCTCGTGAAATCAACCGAGTGCAGTTTGTGGATGGGGTTGCCAAATATAGATCGCATCTCAATCAGTTCGAAGAGCAGGTGTCAACGCAGCAAGAACAAGTATGGGCGAGTGAGCTAAATCAATCTATTGATGATGTCGAGTTATTGGGGTCTCAACTCATCAGCGGCCGAATACAGCAGAAGGCAGACTACGCGAACTTTGCTCTTCTTTTGTTTCGTGCAGCCCAAGGAACCATCGTAGATGAAATTCAGTCACAAGCATCTGAAAATATTGCGCAAGCCCAAGCCGATCTAAGCCGTGCAGTGCGCAACAGCCTCATGATCAGCTTGGTCACCGGGATCCTAACACTAGTCATCTTTTTATCTGTGACCTTCCCCCTTTTACAGCGGATGAATCGGAATATCTTGTCACTTTTGCGGGGTGCCGACTCAGTTGCAGGCGGAGATTTCACCACCTCGGTCGAGGTCAGCGACCAATTTGAATTCAATCGGCTGGCATCTGCCTTCAACGAGATGATCGGCGAGCTGGCCACGCGCGAAAACAGACTCAGGATGCTGATCCAGAAATTAGCCTTGGTACAGGAAGAGGAGCGTCGCCTAGTGGGGCTTGATCTGCACGATGGCCTGACCCAAATGCTCTTAAGTGCCAATATGCATTTTAACGTGTTTGCCTCTAAATATCAGAATGGCGGGGCAGCAACCGCGCCTGAGCAACTTGAACGCGGCCGGAATCGGCTGCAAGAGGCGATCAACGAAGCGCGCTGGGTGGTTTCAGAACTTCGGCCGACTGAACTTGAAGACTATGGCTTAATCGATGGCATTAACCATTATGTGACAAAAGTAGCTCAATCAAGCGGTTGGCAAGCGGACGTTCGGCTAGATCTAGACGAGGAGCAACTATCGCCTGAAGCGGAGGTAGTCATCTTCCGCATTGTTCAAGAGGCGTTGAGTAATGCCAGAAAATACGCAGACACACAGAGGATATTGGTAGAGCTTTACGCAGAAGCAAATCACATTCAGCTCAGAATCAAGGATTGGGGAAGAGGGTTTAATCTATCTGTACTGAATGGGTGGGACGAACGGAATGATCATTTAGGCGTCATTGGTATGGAGGAGAGGGCCGAGCTTATTTATGGAGAGTTTGATATTCAGAGCGCAAAAGGTGAGGGAACTCAAATCGAAGTTAAAATTCCATTTGACACGGATTTAGGCATGCTCAGCTAATTTACCTCCCATTCGTCGGCTGATCTTTTCGTGAGTCTTTTTTTGGCCGCACCTACAGAATGTGTGCAAGAGACCAGTCTGGTTTTGAGAACCAGAATGGTCTGTTTCAACCAGATCGCACACTTTTGCCACATGTATCTTTTTTAACGAGACAGGAGTATTGGTTGTTACGGCTTGAGGGTTGCAAAAATCGCACAATAGTATACGATTATGCAATGTTGCTTGACACGCTATCCCTCCCAACTCCAAAGTCCACGGCCGACATCATTGCAGACACCCTCCGAAACGCCATTCTACAAGGTGAACTTAAGATCGGTCAGCCTCTCAAACAAGATCACATTGCGGCCGAACTTGCAGTCAGCAAAATTCCGGTGCGGGAAGCACTAGCTCAGTTACGCAAAGAAGGGTTGGTCGAAATCCGGCCGAATCGCGGGGCGATCGTTTCTTCGCTCAGCTTTGAAGAGATTGAAGAAATTTTTGCGATGCGTCTGGCTCTTGAAACGGTCGCCCTGAAAAAAGCCATCCCCAACATGACAGCGGCCGACATAAGCAGCGCCGAGCGAATACTGTTGTCACTGGACCACACGTCCAACATCAAAGACTGGATCACCCTAAACTGGGAGTTTCACCGCGCACTTTACCAGCCTTCACGCATGTTCCGCATACTAGAAACCGTCACTAGCCTAAACGCCAACGTCACC
>JBCCSO010000292.1:0-6020 GCA_039199965.1 Chloroflexota bacterium
CGAGCTGATTTGCTAATTGAATCAACTAAGCGCTGGCGATCATACGCCAAGGTGCTTTCTTGAGCCGTACCCTGCCCGACAACACGATTGGCAACTTCATCACGCCGCTTATTTAAATGATCGCTTACGGCCGTCCACTGGCGCAGATCTTGCTCAACCATCCAGTCAATCAATTCACCAACGCGATCTTCAATCTGGCGAGGAACGTCTTTCAAGACATCTTTTTCAAACTGTTCTGAAATGTATCCACGACGAATCAAATCAGGAATCCGGCCGATGCGCATCGTATCATCAAAGAAATAATTGCCGCGCTGTTCCATTTCATACAAGATAGTTTGAATCTCGCTTAAACGGGCTTCAAAGTTACGCTCAACATCTTCGTCGTAAAAGGCCATCTGCCCTTCTATATCTGCCAGAAGCTGTTTATCCTGCTCAAGCATTGACCAGTCACCGCTAATGTA
Organism: Chloroflexota bacterium; assembly: GCA_039199965.1. Taxonomy (GTDB): domain Bacteria; phylum Chloroflexota; class Anaerolineae; order Promineifilales; family Promineifilaceae; genus WTJY01. The sequence goes on from JBCCSO010000292.1 coordinate 462, forward strand.
GTCCAAACGGCCGCCAACAAGACGTTTGCCAACCCCAATTGGATTAAGCAATTTCAACTGGAATCGGCCGCGTTCGTCTAGCGTGCTTTCAATATGCTCTTCGAGCGGGCCAAACCCACTTTCATCCCAATGTTGTGGATTACCAGCTTTGACCTTTGATGCCAACTTGGCTGAAACAGGGAAAACGACCGGGTTTTCGCCAATCAGATCACGCACAGAGTTGGTCACAAACTGTATCACCTGCTCAGCTTCAGATTCATTTTCGAACATGTCCATCTTATTGATAACAAAGATGATCTTTTTACCCCACTCACCAATCTTTTCGAGGAACTGGCGTTCACTTTCACTGAACGGCCGGTCAGCCGACGTTAAGAAAAGCACTAAATCGCTGCGTGGAATGAAGTCTGTCGTCAAAGCCTCATGCTCGCGGTTGATTGCGTTGGTTCCGGGTGTGTCTACGATATTGAGGGTCTCTAGAATGGGAATCGGAGCCGTTTGGACCCAGACTCCTTTTTCTTTTGGTGCTTCTGAGCGCTCAGCCCCGTATTTTAGAAACCAGATTTGGCTGGTTGTGGGAGTTACGCCGGTCTGCAGCAAGCCTTCCGTACCTAAAAGTGCGTTGACAAATGATGATTTACCAGCGTTAAACTCGCCGGCCACCACCAGTAGAAATAGCTCGTCTAACTGACGAATTGATTCAGCCAGAGCTTCACGCTCTTCGGCCGTGGAAGAAGAACTAGCAAGCGTATCACGCACGCCGCCAAGTACATTGCGCGAGCGTTTAAGTAAAGCTTCTTGTTCGTTGGTTAATTTTGCATCCATAAGTAAAAGCCTTGCGGCCCGATCATAAACAAATTAATTTGAGAAAAATGGGAAAGAATAAATGCGGACTTCGTTCGGTTGACTGTAGCAAGTTGCTTCCGCTGAGTCAACTGGCTGTGTTTTCCTTTTACGGGTTGTTTAATAATCGGTTTCGGCCGTTAACAACCGTCCAATCATTAAAACAAGCAGTACTTAAGTGTTAGTGTAGATTATATGTGGCAAACCTCTATGCGTAAGACTGCGTACGCACGTTTTTAACCCAGAATGGGGCCTTCTAAGCATACAAACTAAAACGTTCTGTCTTACTCTTTCAAAATAAATTTCGGAACCTGCACCCTAATGTGCCTTTGGTGCTTGTCATCCACCCATTCTTCAATCATATCAGCAACCTCAAGACTTCGCTCTTCATTAGGAGGCAAAACCAACTCTAGCTGATCATAGGGTAATTCAAAATTGCCTGAGTGGTCACAAGTAAAAGAAATGTCTTTAATGGTTGATGACAGAGTCAGTTTCAAATCACAGAATTCTCCTTTTTGATAATTCATTGAAACGCCATCATCTTCTACTAAGTTGAATTGTTCAGTTCTTTCCTCTTTACCCGGAAACAAAAAGAGACGACGTACATCATCTGGCTGCTCACCTACGTATCGCATGGGCTTAGCCATTGGCAAAATTGCTCCTGATGGTGCAAACAATGGGATCTGTTCAAGCGGAGTAGACACCTCGATAGTCTGCCCTCCACGGTACCAAGTCCCTGAGTGAAAATCACACCACATTCGGTTTTCTGGAAGATAGACCGGCCGACTTCTTAAGCCCGGTTCAAAAACCGATGCAATTAGCATATTTGGCCCCAACATAAAATCAAACGATTCGGTTTGACAGCGTTTATCATGGGGAAAATGATAAACCAGCGGCCGTATTATAGGATGCCCAGTTGCTGCGGCTTCGAAGAACAGTGAGTAAATGTAAGGCATCAGCTGATACCGGAATCGGATTGAATCCCGCACAATGTCCAAAACTTCAGGATGCATCCACGGTTCATTGACTGTTCCATCATCATTCCACGAGTGGATCGTAAAACGAGGATGAAAAATACCGTTTTGTACCCAGCGAACAAACAACTCTGCATCTGGTTTATTGCCTGCAAATCCCCCTACATCATGTCCTGTATTTGGCATCCCGGACAAGCTTAGCCCCAACCCCATAGGGACATTGAAGCGTAAGGTATGCCAATTTGTACGATTGTCACCAGACCACGTTTGAGAATACCGCTGAATGCTCGGGCTCCCAGAGCGTGTTATTAGGTAAGGACGTTCATTTGGTCGATTTTCAGTTTGGGCCTCATAAGAGGCTCTGTTCATCAGTAAGGCGTGCAGAGGCCGGACCAGACCGATTGGAATTGCCTCGCCAAAACCGTGACAGACAGCTTCATCATCCTCAATTGGGTATTCATTATTGTCATTCCAAGTTGAATCGATGCCATATTCTAAAATACTGTCTTTGACACGAGCTTTCCACCATTCATAGCCGGAGGGATGGGTGAAATCAATATGAGCACCCATCCCTCCCCAGAATTTCTCAAGGCGCGGTCTAGGTGACTCAGCTTCTTTTATAAAGCAGTTTAAATTAAGGAGCTCTTCATATCGAGGATGAGTTGTCAGCAGGCAAGGTTTTATATTGGCGGCAAGGTGAATCCCGGCTGAGTGAAAGTAATCAACCATCTTTTTGGGCTCAGGCACTTTGTCATTATTCCAATTGAAAACGTATCGCTTACCATCTTTGCCAGTGCCAAACCCAGAAGAAAGATGGAATAAATCACATGGAATTTCATGTTCCTGACACAGATCAACAAACTTTTTCAACTGCTCTTGTGCATCTGGGGCATCGGTGTAGCTCATTGTTGAACCCAAATAACCCAGCGACCAGCGAGGAGGAAGATGCATTTTCCCAGTCAGTTGCGCCATCTTCTCAATGACTTTTTCAATGGTTGGACCGTACATCAGGTAGTAATCAATATCACCACCTTCTGCCATATACTTTAGGTAACCGGGATAATAATTATCTAGCTCCTGACCAAAGTTCATTTCTGTGGTGGCTAAATTGTCATACAAAATGCCATACGCAATCTTGGTTTCTGGATTAAATGCGATGTAAAACGGAAAATGCTTGTAGAGTGGATTACCAGACTCAGCGTTGTAACCCAAAGCATCAAGATTAAAGAAGCGGAACGAACGGCCGCCTTTATTGAGTCGGCCGCTAACTTCTCCTAATCCATAATAAAGCTCTCCCGGAAAACGCTCCATATAGTGATAAACCGCCCCATTCCCAACATCGTACGGATATCCGCGGCTTTGAAGATCTGCTGCAAAAGGCTGTCCGGTGTCGTCCGCCCAATTTAGGGAGAAGTCACCAAGTTCAATAGAAACAATGAGCTTTTTGGTTTGCAAAGTAACTGTATGCTCCTCTGTTGATGTCTTGAATGCAGGGCAAGGGAAAGGTGAGAGATCATCCCGGCTTCGCCCTTCACGGGGTGTATCTCCTTCGCTATCCACGATCATCCACGTTCGCGAAAGACGATACTCACCATCGGGCAAGTGCTGCACGCGGATTAAGTCATCATCCAAAATAGATATGGAAAAGTAGTTTCCCCGACCACCGATAAAACTTAGCGTAGTTTCATTATATTGATGTCTTTTGACGTCTGTTGATTGTACGATGCGCATAGGGGCAGTTAACTACCAAAATTGTGCAAAAAAGCACACTGGTTTTTTGGAAGCATTGAATTGAATAGATAAGCCTATCACTCACGTTGTAAAGAATCGGCCGATAAATTGAGTCATTTTAGGGTGCCTATTGAGGTGCCTAATTCTCGATCCTAAGCGCAGGCCGGTTCATTTCCGTCCCATCTGTGCAGTTGAAAAGGACCGTTCTCAATTAAGTTCTCGCGGGCTTTACCCCATAGACTTACCCAGGAATCAAAGCTTTCTAAAACTTTGTCTGGCTGTTTTTCACTGCGAGCTACAAAACCGGGAAGTGCTGGTCGGCCGGTGGGCTGACCTACAGGATGATAGCGCAAATCAAAGCTCCAGCGTACCTGATTGCTCGTATTTGGCGTTGAGGCATGCGGAATTAACCGATGCATAAACAACACATCTCCCGGCTGCATAGGCAAAACCACCTCTTCGTGCTGTAACAATTTTTCAGGGATCGTTAAAACGGGGCAGTGGGTTAACAACGATTTATGGTGCTGGCCGGGGATAACCCGCATACAGCTATTTTCTTCTGACGCTTCCGTTAGAGGCAACCAAACAGTCACAATCTCAGTACCATCAGCTTCCGGCAAAGCAGCTCCTTGATCTTGATGCCACGCGGTCTGGCCGATCATGGCATTGGCTTTATCGTTGTTATGCACCATGCGCTGAGGTGGCTTTATCCGGACGTGTTGGATCGGGTTTGAATAAATTTCAGGTCCGATCAGCGCTTCAATCACATCTAAAATAGCCTGATTACGTATCAGGTTAAAAACCGCAAGGCTTAGGTGAAGTGGCGTATCCGGCTTAGTTTCGGCCGGAAGTAAGATATCAAAGTACTGGGCCCAATTCTCACCTAGGCAGCTGGTTATTTTGATAAACCGTTCGTCAAAAGGGAGTTCCGAAAATGTTGAGGGAATGAGTCTGTCTTGCACCCATTTTTCAGCTAATTGATCTAATAAATCATAGTAGTCCAACATAAGCGGCCGTAAGTCATGGTCTGGGTCGAGCAGCCCCTGAACAACAACATAACCTAATTCTTGAAATGTATCGCGTATGAATGCTGGATTTGTCATGGGGTTTAGAGTGAAGAGTCTAAATTAAAGACTTAAAAAGCTAGTCGATCTGCATCAGGCTAAATGCCAAATTCTTCGCAAATCAACCAGCAATTTAGCCTTGAAATTGATGCGATACCGACTAGCCTTTAATGCCTGTAGATGCGATACCTGAGGTAATAAACTTCTGCAAGAAAGCAAAAACAAGCGTGATGGGCAACAGCGTTAAGACTGTCATCGACAGAATATAGTTCCACTGCACATTAAACTGCCCTTGGAAAGAGTTTAAGCCAACCTGGAGCGTAAAGAGTTCGCTGCGGCTGAGAACAATCAGAGGCCACAAGAAGTCATTCCATCGCCACATGACAGAAAAGATGGTCAAAACTGCTAACGCCGGTCTGGCTAGTGGCAATACAATCTGCCAATAAATACGCCATTCTCCAGCACCATCAATACGTGCAGCTTCAATCAATTCATCTGGAATAGTTAGCATATATTGCCGCAGCAAGAAGACACCTGTGGGTGTAGCTGCACCGGGCACGATGACGCCCAGCAAGTTATTGTTCCAACCGATCTGAGTGATTACCAAAAATACCGGCACCAAAATCACCGAGACAGGAATAAGCAGCGTACTGATGATGACCACAAAAGTAGCATTCTTACCCCTAAATTGGTATTTGCTGAGGGCAAATGCGGCCATGCTATTAATGAGCAAAGTCAGAGCAGTCGCGGTTATCGTCACGACAAGACTGTTGCGCAAGAAAATAAAGAACTCAAATCGTTCCAGAGGCACAGTATAGTTATTCCACGCAAATTGAAGTGACCGAATCGGTTCACGCGAATCGATTGGCACTTTAACAATCTCATCGGGCGCAGCTGGATCAACTAGCTGCGCCTCAATGCCAATCCGCCTAATTTGGGCTAAGTCTCGA
>JBCCSO010000293.1:0-6008 GCA_039199965.1 Chloroflexota bacterium
ACTAGCTCTCTCTCTGCGAATTTTTTCAAGAGCCTTGACTCACATATGAAATCCGATGAACATGAGCACATTCAACGTCTTTTAGATTATCCGAATGATGCAATCTTGATTTTTGATTTTCATGAGGGGTGCGTCATTGAGCTAAATCAGTTAGCAGAAGATTTGCTGCTGACTGAACGAAGTCAACTTATCGGGGTTCACTTCACAAAGCTGATTCACCCTTCTGAAATTGACGACGCATGTGAAAAATGGGCAATGATTCGCGAAGGATATATAGGGTCCCACGACCGAATTATGCTTCAGAGCAATGGTGCTAGCGTGGTTGTTAGATCTAGAAATCAGCTTCTTTTTGATTTAGATGATCAACCGGCCTATGTACAAACGTTTTTGAGCCGAAAAGATGAAGTAGTCACAAGGAAACCTCAAGCGACTTGGGTCAGCCAAACGCAGTCGAGCGAATTTCAAGAGAAGCTGCATATACTGCATGAAATCACGTTTGAGTTTTACAATTGTGAAACGGTAAATGAATTGGCTTATCAAGTGATCAAACTTGGTGTGGAGCGCTTGGGTTTTGAGAGGCTCGGGTTACTGTTTTTTGATAATGACTATAAATATTTGCTGGGCGTCTACGGCAGCGACGAGGCTGGCAATATTCAAAATGAACATGGCAAGGCGTGGAAGCTACACCCAAACTCAAGGGAAATTCAGCTAGTTAATACCAATGCACGTGCTAAATACTGGGGGGACACGATCCTGTGGGGGTCTGGCGAGCCCATTGGTCACGGTTGGGATGTGTTATCAATTTTGTGGGATGGCAAGAAAGGGATTGGGCTACTTTCAACCGATAATTATCATACTGGAGCGGCCGTAAAACCTTACATCGTTGATCTTATGGCATTGTATGGAAATTTGGTCGGCCACTTAATTACCAAAAAAAGAAAAGAAGTTGAAGCACAACAGTATCTTGAGCAGTTACGTTTGCTACAAAAAATCGATAGGCAGATCATGTCTGGAAAAGCCCTGTCAACTATCGCCAAGGATGTTATCCACCAGCTACAGGAAACAATTGGCTCAGATTTTACAAGTATCAAACAGTACAACCCTGAAACCAAAGACTTTATTTTGCTTGCGGACACGTCTGACCATATTGAGCCTAGTGATGAGGCGTTCAGACTTATTGAGGATGACACACCGCTCAAGATTCTAAAACTTGGTCTGGATGATGACGAAGATGTGATGTCTGAACGCGTTAACGCGCTATTGGCAGAGAACGAAGGAGCTGCCAATCAAGAGACTAGTCGATTTATCCCAATTGTAGATAATCAAAAATTTCTAGGTGTTCTAAACATCGGTCTACTTAAGCCAAAGACGTTTCAACCCAAGCAGATTGAGCTCGCCTTTCAGGTTGCTAACCAGTTTTTGATCGGCATGATCCAAGCCAATATGGCAGAACAAATTAAATTGTATACAACCAATCTAGAGGACTTAGTAAAGGCACGTACTGCTCAGTTAAACTCAAAGGCGGAAGAGCTTGAAGCGTTCACGTATTCAGTTTCTCATGACTTGCGTTCCCCCTTAAGGGCAATTGATGGCTTTTCCAGAACCCTGGTTGATAGTTTTGGAGGCGACCTGCCTGAGAAGGCGCAACATTACCTGAACCGAGTGCGGCACAATGCGGTTCGCATGGGGAAAATGATTGATGACCTACTTGAGTTGTCGCGCGTCGGCCGGAAAGAGATCAGATTTAGCCAAGTCGACTTAAATCGTCTTATTCAAGATATTTTAACCGAGCTCGAAAACAATAATCAAAGGGGGATGGCTGCGATTGAAGTGGCGAAACTTCCGTTTTGTTATGGCGATAAAAATTTACTGCGGTTAGCTATTTTTAATCTAATCTCTAACGCAATTAAATACTCACGGGACCAAGAGAAGCCTAAAATATCGTTTGACTTTTATCTTTCTAAGTCCAACAATCCAATTTACACTATCAAAGATAATGGGGTTGGCTTTGACATGAAATACGTCGATAAACTGTTTGGCGTTTTCCAGCGACTGCATACTAATCGCGAATATGAGGGAAATGGGATAGGATTGGTAACTGTACATCGTATTTTTGAAAAACACGGAGGGAAGGTTTGGGCAGAGGCTGAGATTAACAAAGGCGCAACTTTCTTTTTTACGTTCGAAAAATAATTTGACAGTGGGGTGGGAAGAATATGATTATGCATGATGATAAAAACAGCTCAAACGTGGTTGAAATCTTATTGGTTGAAGACAACCCAGATGACGAAGAGTTAACGCTGCTAACGCTTGAAGAGAACAACATAGCCAATTCTGTTTTTGTTGTAAGAGATGGCCAAGAAGCACTTAGCTATTTATTTGGATCAGATAAGTATGCTAATCGTGATACGTTAAAACGGCCGAAATTGGTTATGCTTGACCTGAAGCTGCCCAAGCTAAACGGCATTGAAGTGCTTGAAAAAATCAAATCAAATGAGCTTACAAAAAAAATCCCAGTTGTAATCCTAACCTCATCCCGAGAAGAACCCGATATTGAGCGTTGTTACGAGCTGGGTGCCAACAGCTATATTGTTAAACCGGTTGATTTTGACCAGTTTAAAAACGCGATTAGGCAAGTTGGTATGTATTGGTTAATTTTGAACGAGCCTCATGAAAATTAAACAAATTTTACCTCTGGGGATAGATGGGAAAGATAAAGGCACTGATTATTGAGGACCGACAGGATGATATTGAATTACTTTTGTTGGAACTTGATAGAGACGGGATCGAATATGAGTGGATAAGTGTTGAAACCAGAGAGGAATTCTTAGAAAAGCTAACACCAGACGTAGACATCATTCTTGCAGATTATAATCTACCCCAGTTTAGTGCTCCAGAGGCGCTGCAACTACTTCAAAATACTGAAATTGATGCACCCTTCATTGTTGTTACAGGTAGCATCAGTGAAGAGGTCGCCGTCGCGTGTATGAAAGATGGTGCGGCCGATTACTTGATTAAAGATCGTTTGTCACGCTTAGGCGGAGCTATTAGGCAAGCAATTGAAAAGAGGAATCTAGAGCGTGCGCAAAAAGATGCGGCCATACTTAAACTAGAGCTTGAAAAAGAGAGAGAACTAAGAGAATACAAATCCCGATTTGTCTCGATGATTGTGCACGACTTTCGTAACCCGCTGTCAGCCATTCGCGTTACAACCGATATGCTCAAGCAGTTTAGGGGCATGCTAGACGAACAAAAATTAGAAGAAAAATTCGATGTTATTCTTGAACGAACTGCCCACTTAAGCCGCTTAATCGATGATGTGCTACTAATAGGAAGAATGGAGTCGAGCATTGACTTTTTTGCCCCTAGCATAGGGAACCTAGTAGAGTTTTGCGAGTCTATTTTTGATGAGTTTTTTAATCGGGTTGATACAAATCTGTTTACACCAAGGTTTGATGTAAAGGGAAGTGCTGAGCCGATCGAGTTTGATCAAGGTTTGCTTGACCGAGCACTCTATAATCTGTTGTCAAATGCCATGAAATACTCGCCAGAGGGCGGCGTAATTGCTATGGAAATATCTTTTGATGAAATACAGGTCGTGATTTCAGTGACTGATAATGGGATTGGCATTTCGGAAAAAGATCAAAAATTCTTGTTTGAAAGTTTTCATCGTGCCACAAATGTAGGGGATATTCAGGGTGCAGGCCTAGGGTTGGCAATTGTGAAGCAAGTGGCAGACATGCATGGGGGGCATGTCGATTTGTCCAGTCGCGAACATATTGGATCTAAGTTTTGTTTAACAATACCTTTTAGACCTATTGGTACCCAAGCAGCAGATTAAACAAAATTAAAAAGCCCCCTAACAACTTGAATCTAGGCTTTGTAACATTTAAAACTTTAAATTGTTTGTGACTGCGAGTTCCGGCTTCGACAGTCTGTGCCAACAAGCTGGCGTCAGAAGAACGAAGTTCTTCATGTGAGCGCAGTGGCGCTCAGCCTCTGCCGACAGAGTTAGCTTGAGGCCACTGAGCTGAAAGTCGAAGGCGAGATCACATTTTGCAAATACTTTCGCTGCAAAGTACTTAAAAGAACAAAAGAGGTTGAACTACAATTCCTATTCCATAATTTTTGTAAGCAGGAATAATCTTATTCCATGCCAAACAATCGCCGAATTTACTTATTGGGGGCCCTGCTTATAACCGCTGTTATGTTTGCTGCTGCATTCACCGCGTTAGATCTTGAAACACCAAACGCTAGTGCACGGGGGGGTGAAGAGAACAAACTCACTGCAAGTGCTGGCATCCCGCACAACGTCATTTTGATTATTGCTGATGATTTTGGTATAGAAATGTCTCAGCTCTACACCACTGCGGCCGACCTACCGCCAACCCCCATCCTTAACGACCTGATGTCAGAGGGGGTGCTCTTCAACAATGCGTGGACCTATCCCATTTGCACCCCCACCCGTGCCGCAATTTTGACCGGCCGCTATGGCTTCCGCACTGGTGTTGGCAGCTTACAAGACAATAGCGATGTCGGGCTGCAGCTTTCAGAGTTCACCATACCCGAAGCGATTTCGGCCGGATCTCCTTTTACATACACCCACGCTAACATCGGCAAATGGCATCTATCAACCCAAGCCAACGGCGCACGTGACAATCCTAACTTAGCCGGATACGATCATTTTTCCGGATTGCTGCGCGGCGGATTAAGCGCCGGGGGCTATTCTGATTGGACCAAGGTCGTCAATGGCACATCCGTGACGGTCACCAATTACGCCACAACGGAAACGGTAGACGACGCAATCTCGTGGCTCGGCACGCAAAACGGGGATGATAAACCGTGGTTTTTGTGGCTGGCGTTCAATGCCCCCCATTCTCCGTTTCACTTGCCCCCGCTCGACCTGCACAGCTTTGACGCCCTGACCACCACCCAATCGGTTATCGACGCCGACCCATACCCCTATTACAAAGCGATGGTTGAAGCGATGGACACTGAAATCGGCCGCCTGCTCAATTCTCTACCAGCCGATGTGCGTGAAAACACCACCATCATTTTCATTGGGGATAACGGCTCGCCGGGCCAAGTGGCACAGGCTCCGCTGACGAGTCAAACGGCAAAAGGCTCTTTGTACGATGGGGGTGTGCATGTCCCATTTATGATCTCAGGACCGCAGGTCGTGAATCCAGATCGTGAGGTCGATGGCTTAGTGAATGCGGTTGACCTGTACAGCACCATCCTTGAATTGATGGGGATCGACGTGGCCGCCACTGTGCCCAACACGGTCACGCTCGACTCTGTGAGTCTGATGCCCTTCATCACCGATTCTGCGGCCGAACCGGTGCGCGAATGGATTCTGTCTGAGCGCTTTGAACCGGCCGGAGCCGCTGATGATGGGAAAACGATCCGCAATGAGCAGTACAAGCTGATCGTGCTAGATAACGGTGACGAAGAATTTTATGATCTGGCGGCCGACCGATACCAAGCAGAAGACCTTCTCACGGCCGCTGACCCAATGTCGGCCGAAGAAGAAGAGAACTACTGCCAGTTATTCCAAACGCTTAATGATTTGGTTGAAAGCGAGGCTGGGCAAACGTTTGTTTCTCCCCCTGCGTCATGTGACGCAATCTTGGCCGCAACGGCCACCCCAACCAGTACGCCTACGGAAACAGCTACACCTGAGCAGACGGCCACACCAACAGTGGCATCTACCCCCACATCCACAGAAACCCCATCTGCCACAGCTACTGCAACCCCAGAAAGCTCAACAGAAGTTGAAATCTTTCTACCCTCCATTGTAAGGTGACCCTCAGCCAACCATGGATAGTACAGATTAAAATGATCAAAAATTTTTCATCCGAGTAAATCCACAGTATCTGCGGCTAAAGTGTTCATTATGATCCGATTTTACCTTGGCGAAATTCCAGAAACGCCCAATTTTGAACCAGATAACTCATGGCATCGGCTAAAAGAGCCTGGCATGTGGGGATTGCAGCTCATCGCCACAC
>JBCCSO010000294.1:0-6005 GCA_039199965.1 Chloroflexota bacterium
ACTTGTCCGATCAGTTCTACTGCATCGCCGTGGATACGCTCGGGAACGGGCAAAGTGACAAGCGGCTCGATCTAGATTATCGCTATTCAGCCATTGCCGCTTCGCTCGGCAAGCTGCTCGACACCATCGGCATTGAGCGCTTCAACATCGGCGGGCACGACCGTGGATCGGTGATTTCAGACCATCTTTTAAACGTGGACGGGATGGAAGAGCGCGTTCTGCGCTATGTGCGCATGCAGCAGTCGGCTAACGAGCCGCACGGTTACCCTCAGCCGCCGCACAAGGTGTTTTCATCAACGTGGTTCCCGAAGCTAATGAAATGGACCGGCTTCCCTCGCATAGCATATGTGGCCAGCGCCTATCGGGTAAAGGATATTTCACCCGAAGTCTTGAGCCGAATCGATTATGAGATCAAGTTCAAAGGGATCGCGGAAGCGTCCCCCCGGCAGTTTGATCATACCAGTCTAGAGAAAGAGCTGGAGGATCGTCATAACTTCCTCTTTGCAAAGATGACGATGCCGGTCTTGTTCCTGCAGGGGAAACATGACCCCGGCCAGCATGTGGAAGAGTATGAAAACACGCCGGACTTTGTCACCAACGGCCGGGTTCAGTTTATCGATGGTAATCACTTCTTCCAGCTTGGGGCTCCAGATGCAGCCACGGCCGCCATGCGGGAATTCTTGTCTGAACCACTGTCGTAGGAGTATGTAGATGAAGAAAATTGTTGTGCTTGGTGGTACCGGATTCCTCGGTAGGCATCTTGTAAAAAGACTGATCGACAGAGAATATAACGTCAGGATGTTGGTCAGAGACAGCTCCGATATGAGTTATCTTTCTAATCTAGAGAAAGTCGAAATCATACGTGGAGACTATTTTGATGAAAAACAACTCAAACATGTTGTGGCACACTCAGATGCAGTCATGACGACGATTGCCCCAAAGCCTTTTGGCACATTGTCAGACGTCGACATGAGTCGGTACAAAGCCAGCTTTGTAGAGTTATTGCGTCTTATTGAGGTGCATAAAATCGAGCGTTTTATGCATATCGCGGGATCAACCATACGCTTTAAAGGCGAAAATCTGTCTCTCAGGCGAAGGCTACTGCGATTGGTATTAACTACCATCTCTGGACCCTCTGTACGCTTGAAGGACTTTGAGCTTCAGACGATGCAACAGAGTGATGTAAATTGGATCAGTATCCGGTCGCCAAGAATTCAGGATGGGATCAATGGCTCCTTTTTGGCTGATGCTCATAAAATGCCGGGTGGAAAGGTGGATGTAATCCATTTGGCCAACTTTATGATTGACCAGCTTGAGCAAGAGGACTGGGTAAAAAAAGCCCCATTTGTCGCAACCACATAAGGACAAATCCTATGAAAACCTTCAAAATTGTTGTTTTAATTTTATCTGGGCTGGCGTTGTTCTATGCCAGTTCATCCCGGTTGTTTATTCCGGCCGGGGCCGTTTTTCTGCAAACGTTTTTTGAGAATCCAGAAAATAGTTTGGACATCGCCATCGACTTGGTAAACGAAATTCGTGGAGTCGGTTCTGTATTATTTTTGGGTGGAATTATCGCCCTGATCGGTGCCCGACGAGCTGATTTTAGATTTACCGCATTTGTGGTCACAAACGTTATTTTCAGCGGCATCGTTATCGGCCGGTCGCTCAGCTTTTTAATCGATGGGATGCCTCATTCCGGTTTGATTGTGGTGTTTACTACCGAAGCTGTTTTGGCCGTACTCAATATTTTCTGTTTGATTCAATTCTTGATTAAGGAAAGGAGTTAGATATGGCACAAAACATTTATCATGGTCGATACACAGCACAAATCGAGGGGGATTTTGTCGTCTTTTTGATTGGTACAAGTTTCCGTATGCGCGATTTGTTTCGTGTCCGTTGGATTGGGTCTGCGATGGGTGAAATGCAACGCGAGCTGTTTGCCCGGCCGGAAACCGGCTTTTTGGGTGGAGAGAACTTCTTCCGGTTTTTTCCAATTGAAACCATGCTCATGAGCTATTGGCGCTCGTTTGACGATCTTGAGCGGTTTGCTCGAGATCGAAATGAGGCCCATTACCCGGCGTGGATTCGCTTTTACAAAGAAGTTGGATTAGTAGACGATATCGGTATTTGGCATGAAACCTATTTGGTACGGGCCGGTGAATATGAGTGCATGTACGGAAATATGCCACAATTTGGCTTGGGTGCTGCCCGCGAAGTTAATCACGTCAGCGTAAAAGATGCATCCCGAGCAAGACAGCGTGCAAATCAAGGTGACAAGCCGGAGACGATCCCTTCACCTGATCAGGAATTACTGTCATAACGTTTAGTGTCGTTTATTGCGTTGGCGAACCCTCTGGTAAAGAACTTATAACTGCTCGCCACGCTTCGAGTGCTGCTTGAGCCTGCATATCTTCATCTGCAGCCATCATCCGCATGGGAGCAAAGCCGTTGTCTATCAACAAAAAAGTGATTTTTCCCATCGTTTCGGCCGACTCTTTCATACCCGTACTGATCCAATTTTTGACCAGCATATAGACCCCGCCAGACACAAAACTAATGACGTGATCTTCGTACGCCTTTAGCGTTGGGTTGGGTGGAAAGTTCTTGTCGACTTCGTTCTTTAGCATTTCGATATGTGAACGTAGGGCTGAAATCAATAAATCCTTGTTTTCAACCTGCAACACCCACTTCAACTCCTCGCTGTACAAAAGCCATTGCTCATACGACAGCGTCAAGAGCTGCATAATATTGAACTCTTCCCCATCTTCCCTCTCGTCAAAAACCGTGATCCGAACTTTCTCAAACAAATCTTCGATGAGGCTAAACAACACCTGTTCTTTGGTTTCAAAATGCTTGTAAAAGGTTGAGCGAGAGACATCTGCTTCTTCAACAATTTCTTTGATTTGAATTTTTGCGAGCGGTTTCCGTCGGATTAGGCGGATGAGAGCGTCCTGCATGAGCTTACGCGTACGCCGTACCCGCCGATCGTCTTTATTTTTATCAGTCATATCGGCCTCAATGTCCGTTTTCATACATTTCCCAGAGTTTGATGATTGATCGGGGTATTCGTTTTTAGCAGAATACACATGCAGCTTTTTTTACGCAAGTAAGAAATGTGATTGATTTAAAAACAGCGAGGTTGTTTGGCGGTCTGGAAATATTCCCCTACACAAACAATCACGAAAGAAAGAGAAAACCCATGGAACAGCAGCTAGAAATCCTAGAAAAACATGAAATCCCCCAACCCAAAACATTGCCCGTTATCGGCAATATACGTGACATCGACCCAAACGCCACGTCGCAAAGTTTCGTTAAGCTATCCCAAAAATATGGACCCATTTACAAATTAGCTCTGGGCCCCAGCTCACTCATTGTGCTCAATGGATACGAATTCGTTGATGAAGTGAGTGACCAGGCCCGGTTCCAAAAATCTATATCTGGCCCCCTGCTTGAGATACAGCATGCGATAGGCAACGGGCTGTTTACCGCCCAAACCAACGACCCCGAATGGGGGATCGCCCACCGGGTGCTGATGCCAACCTTTGGCCCGGCCGGAATTCGTGACATGTATGACGGGATGCTCGACATCGCGGAGCAGATGATGGTCCGCTGGGAGCGATTCGGTAGCGATCAACTCATCGATGCCCCTGACCAATTTACCCGTCTCACCCTCGATACGATCGCCCTGTGCGGCTTTGACTATCGCTTTAACAGCTTTTATCAAAACGACATGCATCCGTTTGTGGATTCGATGTTTGGTGTTCTAAAAGAAGCGGGTTCACGGGCCAACCGGCCGAAAATCGTGAACCAAGTTTTGCGCCAACGGGAGCAACAGTATCGGCAGAATATTGAACACATGGACAACGTATCTGAACAAATTATCGCGGAGCGGCGCAATGATCCGTTCTCGGCCGACAAAAAAGATTTGCTCAGCCGGATGTTAGAGGCGGCCGATCCACAAACCGGCCGGAAACTGAGCGATAAAAACATTCGTTCCCAAATGATCACCTTTTTGGTGGCAGGTCACGAAACGACCAGCAGCTTGCTCTCGTTTGCCACCTACTTGATGCTTGAAAATCCGCGCACGCTGCTCAAAGCGCGCCAAGAAGTGGATGAGGTGCTCGGCCGTCGCACCCCCACCGTCAACGATCTGCAAAGCTTGCCCTATATCGACTACATCATGAAAGAGTCATTGCGCCTGTGGCCAACCGCCCCGGCGTTTGCTGTCGAGCCGCTCGAAGATACGATGTTGGGTGGCAAGTACCGCGTTAAAGCGGGCGAGCCGCTCCTCATTTCATTAGGTGGATTGCATCGAGATCCCAACGTGTGGGGACCGGACGCGAACGATTTC
Organism: Chloroflexota bacterium; assembly: GCA_039199965.1. Classification (GTDB taxonomy): domain Bacteria; phylum Chloroflexota; class Anaerolineae; order Promineifilales; family Promineifilaceae; genus WTJY01. The sequence goes on from JBCCSO010000294.1 coordinate 4,352, forward strand.
CGGCCGGAACGTTTTATGCCCGCGGAATTTGATCAGATTCCTGAAAACGCGTACAAGCCTTTTGGGAACGGGATGCGTTCCTGCATCGGCCGGCCGTTTGCCATGCAAGAGGCCCATCTTGCCATCGCCATGATGCTGCAGCGATTTGACATTATGAAAGCGGACCCCAGCTACCAGCTCAAGATCAAAGAGGCGCTAACCATCAAGCCGGAAGGGTTCTACATCCGGGCCAAGCGACGTGGCGACACATGGATTCACCCTAGCAGTGGACTTGCGGCAATTCCCGAAAAAGCGCCGCATCCCACAGGTCCCAATCAAAAATATGCAGAAGCACAGTCCCCGCTGTTGGTGCTGTATGGCTCCAACGCAGGCACGGCCGAATCATTTGCCCAGCGGATTGCGGGCAGCGCGGCCGGATACGGTTACAAAGCCAAGCTAGCCACATTAGATGAATATGCGGGCAACTTGTCAGCCGACACACCCACCGTGATTGTCACCGCATCGTACGAAGGGCAACCGACCGATAACGCGCGTCAGTTTGTGGCGTGGCTCGATACGCTTGAGGCGGGTGAACTTGAAGATTTATCGTTTGCGGTCTTTGGCTGCGGCAACAAGCAGTGGCACCGGACTTATCAGGCGATCCCCATCAAAATTGACGAGGCTTTGGCGCAAGCCGGAGCTAAGCGCTTTGCTGAACGAGGATCAGGTGACGCAAATGCGGACATCTTCGGGGATTTTGACGGATGGCTCGATCAGCTCTGGGCGGGTCTCAATCAAACCACCGGCAGGGAAGGGGCTGAAACGGTTGGCAAAAACCAGCTGGTGGTTGAAGTCATGTCCGGCACCCGCACCGGCGTCATGCAGCAGGGAGATTTGTCGCTGGCAACCGTTGTCGCCAATCGCGAGCTGGTTGATATGTCGGCCGATGGGGCGCGTTCCAAACGGCACATCGAAATCGCGCTGCCAGCGGGGATGAGCTACCGGACCGGAGATTACCTCTCCGTGCTCCCCAGCAATCATCCCACTAACGTTGAGCGGGTCTTCCGCCGCTTTAGCCTAACTCCAGATGCGCAGCTCACCATTCGGTCAGATGAGTACACGACCCTGCCAACCGATCAGCCGCTGAGCGCGCTTGACGTCATTTCTAACTATGTTGAGCTGGCTCAGCCGATCACCCATGCTCAGCTATCAGCGCTGGTTGAACTGGCTACAGATGCCTCACAAGACGAACTCAATCGATTGACGGCCGAAGAAATCTACCAAACGGAACTGCTCGCCAAGCGAGTTAGTTTATTAGACGTTTTGGAACGCTTCCCGACGCTTGAGCTACCCCTCGCCACATTTTTGGGCATGCTGCCGCCCTTGCGGCCGCGCCAGTACTCAATCTCATCATCGCCACTGTGGAATCCCAACCACTGTACGCTCACCGTGGCTGTGGTGGATGCCCCATCATGGTCGGGTCAGGGGCGATTATTAGGCACCGCGTCCAACTATCTGGCTGAAGCCGTGGAGGGGATGCAAATCTCGGTCATGGTCAAGCCATCCAACGTGGCCTTTCACCCGCCGCAGGACCCCACATTGCCGATGGTGATGGTGTGCGCAGGGTCCGGTTTAGCACCGTTCCGTGGCTTTATCCAAGATCGGGCTGAACAGC
>JBCCSO010000295.1:0-6000 GCA_039199965.1 Chloroflexota bacterium
GCCGGGATGTTTGATGGATCGCTTATTGGTGGGAGGAGACAGTAGACGGCTCCCTCAAATTACTGGGTTCAATCTACACTCAGGCTGATTGGAGAATCTGCTCTGGCTCTTGTTTATCTTTTACGCGGATTGTTTCATGCATTGCCAAAAGAATGAACGGGGCAACCAGTTCAAGTACCAGCCATGCGATCGGCTCTGCAGTGGGGACACCGACCGCAAATAAAGAAACCAATCTGTTTATACCGCCCAAAAAGACAGCAAGCGCCACAATCCTGAGGGGCGTTGTGTGTTTCTCAATATTCGGGATAACCCACCACAAGGTCAACGTGATCGCGATATACACGGCCGATAAATATCGATAGTGTGAGTCAAAGTCAACTAAAAAACCGTCATCAATAGCGCCCCAACTAGAGCCTACAATAAATCCTCTAATCACTGTGCGCAACGGCACAAGACTCAGAACAAACAAAATAATCTGCAGCGTTCGTTTCATCATTACTCCTTGCCAGCGGTGTGGCTAGCTCAAAATGTTATACTTTATAACATATATGTAATATGCTATAACATAACGGCAAGCGAAGTCAACTGAATCGACTGCAAACTTCTTGAGGTAAACTAAATTCTAATTATGGAAGACAAACCGTATCACCATGGAAACCTGCGTGAAGCGCTGTTGAAAGAGGCTGCAGATCAAGTTGCTTCGGAGGGGGCTGGTAGCTTAAATTTGAGCAAGCTGGCACGAGCGGTTGGGGTGAGCCAGCCTGCCGCTTACAGGCACTTTGCAAACAAACAGGATTTGGCCATTAGTTTGGGAATCTATGGGTACAACCTGATGAGGGCAGAGATCGAAACAGCCCTTGTCCAAGTTGAAAAGGATGCGCCGACTATTAAAATGATGGAAGTGCACGCAGAGGCGTATGTGTCGTTTGTGTTGGAAAATCCTGAATTGGCAAAGCTGATGTTTAGCCTAAAGGAACGGGTTAAACACCCAGAGCTTTATGCGGCCTCAAAGTCGATTGCGACACTGATTTATCAAATCATTCATGCGGAGCACGCCAAAGGACGTTTGCAAAATGGGGACGTAGACAACACAGTTCGGGTAATTTGGTCGGCCGTCCATGGGCTTGCTATCTTACTCATTGATGAACAGCTCCCTCGCGTCACGGCCGACAAATCGCAGATTCCGCCTTTAATACGAGAGACGGTGAGGGTGTTGGTGAATGGATTGTTTGACTTTGACGTCTGAGGGCCTATTTCAACCTTTAAGATCGGGTCGGTTTATGCAGTCACGTCTATTATTACTTTCGCTTTTGCGCGGCCTGTTTCTAGATAGCGGATTGCTTCCGGTGTTTCAGCTAGCGGATACTGCCGGTCAATAACCGATTTTAGCTGCTCGCTCTTCAACCACTCAGCCAATTGGGATAAGTCTTCCTGAATAATGCGAGCGGTAAACATCTGCACGTTTTTACCGTGCCGTTTTTCAATGCGTTTACCAAACATTCCGGCCGCGATCATTAAGCGCATGCTGAAGCCAATTAAGACCCAAGTGCCTCCCGGTTTAATAGCGGCCATAAAATCTGCAGCCTTGTGATTAGCAGCATTGTCTAAAAGCAGGTCATACTGGGTGTTGGACCGGGTGAAGTTATCTTTTTTGTAGTCGATGACGTGGTCTGCCCCCAATGATTGAACGAGTTCCACATTCCGTGTGCTGCACACACCTGTCACCGTTGCGCCCAGTAGCTTGGCGATTTGCACCGCGTACGACCCGACGCCACCAGAAGCACCGTTGATCAAAACATGCTGCCCAGCTTCGAGCTTGCCTTGATCCCGTAGTCCTTGGAGCGCGGTGAGCGCGGCTACCGGCACGGCCGCAGCCTCATCAAATGTGATGTTATCTGGCTTGTGAACCAGCGTGCGCTCTGGCATGGCATTGTACTCCGCAAAACCACCGTGGGACGCACTGCCAAATACCTCATCACCCACCTTGAAGCGGGTAACGTCTGGTCCAATCGCCTCAACGGTTCCGGCCGTGTCTGCACCTAAAATAGTGTTCTTCGGCCGGATCAAGCCAGATACCATCCGCATAAAATAGGGGGTACCGCGCATAAAGTGCCAGTCCAGAGGATTGGCAGAAGCGGCGTGGACTTTCACCAAAACTTGATCATCGTTGATGGTTGGTTTTTCAACTTCTTGAAGCGCCATTACATCTGGTGAGCCATAAACTGTTTGAACAATCGCTTTCATTTTTCCTCTTTAGATAGTCTGATTGATGTTGACCACAATTTTTCCTGTAACACTACCTTGGCCTAACAGGCGCAGGGCATCGGCCGCTTCTTCAATATCAAACCCCTGCTCCATGACTGGCCGGATGTGGCCTGACTCGATCAACTCAGTAACCTCTTCCAAACTTTCTTTAATCGGTTTTTGCACGTACGATTTGATCTGCTTTTGCGTGCCGCGCGTGGCCCAGCCGCCCAAGATCATGGCGGCAAAAATCTGCTTAAATGCACCGCCTGCACACACATAAGTGCCTGTTTGGGTTAGCGACCCACGATATTCAGCCAAGGTGTGAAAGCCGTTTGGAGCAAAAATGAGATCGTACTGCTTGCCGCTTTTGGTAAAGTCTTCTTGGGTGTAGTCAATGATGTGGTCTGCGCCGATTTGGCGAACCACATCGATTTTACTGGTGCTGCACACGGCCGTGACTTCAGCTCCCATCGCCTTTGCAATTTGCACCGCATAGGTCCCTACACCGCCTGATGCACCGTTGATCAGAACCTTCTGCCCGGCCTGAATGTTTCCGTTGTCTTTGAGCCCCTGCAGCGCGGTCATAGCGGCCATTGGTACGGCCGCAGCTTCTTCAAACGTTAGGGCTGATGGCTTATGAGCGAGGACATCTTCCGGGGCGCACGCATATTCTGCCAATCCGGCCCGGCCGTCTTCAGATAGATCCCCGTAAACCGCATCACCAACTCTGAAGCGGGTGACGTTCTTTCCAATTGCTTCAACAACGCCAGCCACATCAGATCCAATGATCGGGTTCTTTGGCCGGAACAAACCAGCTTCTGCACGTAGCATGAGCGGCCGGCCGGTCAGCATATACCAATCGGCCCGATTTAGCCCGGTGGCGTGTACCTTGATCAGCACCTCATTTTCTTTGGGTGATGGTTTGGGCAATTCGGTAATTCTCAGCACTTCGGCCGTGCCGTATGTTTCGTAAATGATCGCTTTCATCGTGTCTGACTGTTTGCCAGATGTGTTTTCTTTAAGCTTAACTTGATCTTTTAGCATTATCTTAATCCCTGCTACCATCGGATCGCGGCCATGTCGATGCATACCAGATAACGAGTGCCAGAACGGCAATTTCGACGGCCGCACCAATCCACATAAAAATCCAAGTTTCACCAATGGCGTTACCGGCAGAGATAATGATGTATAGCCCGGCTACAATGATGTTGACCCATCGATTGACTGCTGGCTTTAAGGTCATGGACAGGAAAATCATAACGATGGGAACTGTCATCAGTAACAGTGCGGATGTGGCCCACACTTGGCTAATCTCAAATTCCCAGACGATACCGTTCAAGATATTCTCTACTGTGCCCGGCTTATAGAAGCCTAGAATGTCGACGTAGGCGTACAAAAACATAAGCACAATCCACAGGGCCGCAAGTTTGATCTTGACGTTTACGATCAAATCCTCCAAAGTGCTGGTGGTATTTTGTCTAATTTCCATTTTTCTCTCTTTATATTGTTTGGTCTGAATATTCGAAGTCATATTTAGCCTCCAAACTGCGGTGAAACAGCCATCTCATTTTGCTTGGGTGCTTGTCTCAGCATCACGACACCGGCCCATGCAAACCACACAATAAAACCTAACCCAAAGACTGAACCCGCTTCATACAGGGCCGGTGCAACCGTGACAATGCCAGCTACGCCGATGATGAGTCCCAAAATGTTCAGGGGCTTGGTCAATGCACCAACTCTAAGCGCTGCCCAACTTGCTAAAAGAATCCAAACGCCACCCACAACTTCAACGCTGCCGCCAATTCCGCCTTCGATAGAGCTAAAGATCGTAAATGCGGTTTCAGCATCGGCCGGATTGCTGGCCGCCATGCTCACAATGGTTTCAATATTTGTGATAATCATCATGCCACTGGCCAAGATGAGCCCGGCCCAAATGTAGCCGAAGATGGCAGCCGTTTGTGACAGCCCCGGTGCTCCAGTCTTTAAACGTTCGTGCAAAGCCAAGACCAGCACCACTAAAAATATGCCGTTCAGCACGTAGATAATTTGGTGCCATACCACCATCAAAACCCGATTTTCAGAAAGAAACGCTACATATTCGGCCGGGTTTAACTCGCCCATCAGGGGAGCCAGCAGCGTAAATACCATGGCAAACCCTATAATGTAAGTAATTGATTCAATGATGGCGGCCCAGCCACCCCACCTCTGTAAGTTATTCATGCTTGATCGTCCTTCACCTGCTCAACAGAAATTAGAGGCAGACCCAGATCGCGAACCCGCTTGAGCAGGCCAAATAGTGCTGCTTGGTCAGATACTTCACACACCAGTGCGGTTTCTCCGTTTTCGTTTTGCAACACGTTGGCCTGATCAAACCAATCCCCCCAGTTTGGGGGTAAGTGGCCGCTTAACCGAATTTGGTACGTCATACTTTCTGTTGAAGATGCTTGCTGTTGTTCCATAAAATTTGATAGGAAGATGAGGACTAAATGCCCTCTGTTTTCCTATCTCAATGTTGTTGGATAACAGCATACCGGCCGAAAGGTGTTGGCTGACAGACACTAAAGTGTTGTTTTGGGTATTGGTTTAGTAGCGCAGGCAGAAGGCAGGTACAAAAAAAGCCCGTTTCAGAGTTATCCAAAACGGGCTTGGTGTTAGATTGGGTTGTGTAAAGTTAAACGGCTAACTCAAAGTCACGATCTTTGACGGCCACGGCCGCGCCGTTGAATGACAGGATGTGTCCCATCCGTTCAGCTTTGGTGTGCAGATATGAGTCGTTCTCACCGATCGCTACGATCTCGTGTGAAACTCGATCCAAGACATTAATGCCGTTCTCTTTCAGGCCGGTGATTTTTAGGGGATTGTTGGTCATCAGATGGATGTTATCAATTCCTTCTTGCTTGAGCATTTCGGCCGCAACACCGTAGTCGCGCGCGTCGGCCGGAAGGCCCAACTGAAGATTGGCATCAAGTGTATCTACACCCTGAGCCTGCAGCGCGTAAGCTTTCATTTTGTTAGCCAAGCCGATGCCGCGCCCTTCTTGGCGCATGTACAAGAGCGCACCTTTGCCCTCTTCACCAATTCTTTTCAGCGCTAACTCAAGCTGTGATCCACAGTCACATTTCTGTGAGCCTAAGATATCGCCGGTCAAACATTCTGAGTGGACGCGCACAAATGCGTCTGTTTCAACATCGCCCATTTTGAGCAGCATATGCTCTTTGTTGTCTTTTAAATCGTGGTAGACAACGGCTGTAAATAGCCCATAATCGGTTGGCAGGGGTGCCTCGGCTGCGCGGATGACACCGCTGCCGTTCGTGTTATTTTCTTTGTTCATAATATTATCCTTGTGTGCACAAAGCGATTCAAGTGTTTGAAGTTGTTGAAACTTATGAATCACCACGCAGCCCCCCAAAGCCGATGCTATGGCTCGTCTGTTTTTAAGGGGGCTCAAGTTGCTTAATCAGATTAGTTCAATCGCAATAAAATCGACGTATGCGGCGGTTAGAAACTTTCCTGTTCAGATAAATTGTTTATGGAGCAATGTGAGTTTATGGTCGTGACTTTGCTGAAAAAGACCTGACAGGTTTCTATGACCGTTGTTTCCTGCGCTAAGAGGCATATTTTTAAACCTGTCAGGTCTCGAAAACACCTTTTTTCAGTGGACTCTGGTCATAAAAGCCTCAAGATTGGTGTGCTATACTGCTTTGACTATTTAATGAAAGGAGTCGATAGACCTATGACAAGCCTAATCAAACA
>JBCCSO010000296.1:0-5997 GCA_039199965.1 Chloroflexota bacterium
CTCGCACAAAGAGAGTGCTAAAAAGCACATACAATATAATGACAAATTTTTGTCAGAACAAAGTAAGAACTTAAAAAGTTGCGGGTAAGCTACTCAAATTATCAGCATTTAGAGCTGTAGGCACCCCTGAAATTGATTATTCTTCACCGCTTATGATTGACGGTAGATAGGTCTTTAGCCCCGGCCGGTCGTAAACGTACTGTACGCTGTACATGGTGCGCTCAACAGGAGCATCAAATTCTAGAATCCTTGTCGTCGTTATCTCAACAGATGGAGAGCGCGGGGTTCCCCAGCCCGGTGTCACCAGCCAATGCTCAAAGCGACCAAAGTCACCTCCAAAGAAAACCTCGTTTGATGGCTCAAGCTTTTGCTGAACGCCCGAAATAGCTGTGAATGAGTAAGGCGATGGCTGGACACCACCGTTCACCTTTATATCAAACGCATAAGGCTGTGAGTTTACAAATAATGTAGTGTGCTGTGGCAAAATCTCTTTAGACACCTTTATCTCTTGACCCGTATCTGTCTTCATGGTGAGATCAAATCGATACCATAAATTCCAATCCCCATCATGATTTTCGGGCGAGATATTGTAGGTGCCACTCATGACGTTCAAGTTCCCAATTTGAGGATGTACGTGCTCATTGTGGTGCATAGAAATCTGCCACGTGTACGGCGTGTCTGGATCAAGACCATCTTGATCAGATCGTACAGCCTCATAGCGGATAGCATCACCACCATGCCACAGGGTGCGCGTTATCGCATTCTGGATAATTAGCTCAATTTCTGGCAGCTCGCCAGAATAGACAAATACTGTCTTTTCTGCTGACAGCGACTGCGCCCCATAAATATCTTCTACTTGAAGCGATACCTTGTAAGTTCCATCTGATTCATATGTGTGGCTAACCTGCTGCTCGCTGGTCGTCAGAGTTGTCCCATCTCCAAAATCCCACTTAAATGTTAATTTGATACCGTCAGGATCATTGCTGGCAGTGCCATTAAAAGTTACAGTTTCATCTGGCCGGGCTAAGTCGGTGCTGGCGGTAAATGATGCGCTGGGCACTTGGTTTTGACTGGCCGTGTAGTAAACGAAGTAAATCTTTCCCTGATACAGGTTAAGCACGTATAGTCCACCATCGGCCGCAATAATGTCCACAACCCCGACGCCCGGATCTGCGTCTGAAAAAATCTCAAAATCACCCGGATTATCCACATCTGTATAAGCGATAAAACCCTGATTGAAATCAGCAAAGAACAGCTTGTTTTGATAATCGGCAGGGAAATCGTCATCTTCGTAAAAACCTAAGCCAGTTAATGCACCATTCTGACCAATTTCCAAATCTTCATCATGACGGTACGTCACAATCGGATCTGTAAATCGTGACGGAGTCGGCGTGCAGGGGTCAAAGCGAAATGCATTGCACTTTCCCTCACGCACGGGCCACCCATAGTTTTTGCCTGCTTCAAGCAGATTAATCTCCTCCCAAAATGCGCTCCCCACATCCCCTACAACCATCAGCTTGTCAGTGGAGCGTACAGCTATACGGAATGGATTACGTACCCCTAGGGCAAAGATTTCATCTGCGACCTCTGGATCATCTACAAATGGATTATCAGCGGGCACCAAATAGCCACCGTTGGCCAGCGGGGTGATGCGCACTATTTTGCCACGAAATGGATCAAGTAAATCTTGGGATGTCTCTTTAATGGATCTATCTCCGAGTCCCATCAGCAAGCTACCACTGTCATCGAACAGAAGCGAGTTCCCATGGTGAGTAGGGTCCCAGATAATGCCGTCTATGATATACGTTTCTGATTCTGGATCAGCCGTTTGTGCCACTGGGTCGTAGGTAAATCTAGAAAGCCGAAGCACAGTCTGACCAGAATAATCCTTTGATCCAGCTCCTGTTGCATAATAAACGTAAAACCAGCCGTTTTCTTCAAACGCAGGATCAAGCACAATGGCCAATAGCCCTGAGTCTGTGGTTGCATTGGTATACAAGCTGATGACAGGCTCAGGTTGCAAAACCCCATTTTTAACCAGCCTAATATCTGTTAAGTGATTCGCACTAATCCCTTTGTTCAAAACGAAGATATCGTTGTTTGGCAACAAGACCATCCCAGTTGCAAATCCAACATCTGACACAATTTCTGTGATCGCAAAGCCAGGTGGCAAGGCCTGCACATTGGCCCTTGATGTCCCAATTTGCAAAATCAAACTGAAGAGCAGAACAACAATAAAAAAACAGATATTTATTTTTTTTAACATATGCATCAAAAATCACTTGTGTTTTATGGTTTGTCGAGAAAGTGCCACAGGAAGCCATTTGATTATCCAACAAGTAAATATTGTTTCAAACGTTTCAGCCGGTAGCCTCTAAAGACAAGTCACATTCATTACGTCCAAAGTTCCGGTCTTTATCTCAGTCTCATCTTAATTCATGGACCAGATTGAGCAGTCTCGTATACTCAACAGCCTATGGCACAGCAAAAAAGATTTGAAGCCCTGCAAATTCGAGATTTTCGCATTTTTTGGTTGGGACAGGGCATTTCATCGATTGGGACCGAAATGCAAAAAGTTGCCATCGATTGGAATATTTTTCAATTGCTGCGCGGGCAAGTTTACGAGCTCAACCTGTTTGGCTGGACTCTAGATCTGGATGCGGGGGCATTGGGACTGGGAGCCATGGGATTGGTGCGCGTCATCCCGATCATGCTATTTGCCCTTTTGGGTGGCATTTTGGCAGATGTGATTGAGCGCCGCAAGCTGCTCATTTGGTCAGAAAGTCTGTCAGCAATTTTCGCCGCTTCGCTGGCCATTTTGGTTTTCAGCGGTTATGAAACAGTGGGCTTGCTCTATACGATTTCAGCATTGCTTGCTGCTAGCACCAGCGTTTCTACCCCAACGCGTCAGTCCTTGGTTCCCAATTTGGTTCCCAGAAAGTTTATGACCAATGCGGTCAGCCTTAATTCTCTGCTGTTTCAAATAGGAACGATTACTGGCCCAGCCGTAGCTGGCATCTTGATCAGGGTCGCAGACAACAGCAGCATTGTCTACATGGTCAATGCATTCTCTTTTATGGGTGCCATCATCTCACTCATTCTGATGCGTCACAGAAGCAAAGCTGCGTCAGACAGCCCGGTCAGTCTTGACATGGTTAAAGAGGGGCTGCGTTTTACTTATAACGAAAAAACGCTGTGGGGCTCTATGTTGCTTGACTTTTTTGCCACCCTTTTTGGCTCCGCCCGCACGATGCTACCCATCATTGCGGTCGAAGTCTTGGGGCTAGATGCCGCCGGGTATGGTGCGCTTTTAACCGCACAGCCATTGGGCGCTTTTATAACAGGGGCAACGATGGCATGGGTTCGTGATTTAAAAAATCAGGGGAAAATCATGTTTCTGGGAGTTGGCCTATATGGCATTGCCACAGCCCTGTTTGGCATTTCTCCCATCTTTGCTCTATCTTATTTTCTGTTGGCCCTAACGGGTGTGGGCGACACAGTCTCAATGGTGGTGCGGCAGACCATGCGTCAGGTTGTAACGCCCGATCATCTGCGCGGCCGTGCCACAAGCATCAGCATGGTCTTTTTTATGGGAGGGCCACAGTTGGGTGAGCTAGAAGCGGGTCTTGTCGCGGCCGCCCTTGGGGCCCCATTTGCCATTCTTTCTGGTGGAATTGCGGTTGTAGTGATGACCAGCTGGGTTGCGTGGCGCTATCCACGCTTGCGGAATTATGATCCCAATTCGGAAGAGTTTGCCCATTTTTTGAAGTAGATCACAAGATTTATTAGGGTTAAAAATCACGATGGTGTAAACGAGAGTATAGTCATTTCGTGGACGGCTAACCTTTTAGTACTAACACTAGTACTCATCACCTATCAGGCATACCTTTGGTCCAATTCTTCGAAGGAAATGCCTTAAGTTATTCTTCATATATTAAAAGCATTCACTATTTGTACGCTTTTTCAGCAGTAGCCCAGCTTATGCACTCTGGGGCGGGAATCTTATGAAGAAATTTTCGGCAGTTACATCGCTATTCATTTTATTGTTTTCGGTTGCATTTTTTCCACAACGTGTCAATGCGGCCAGCCCCTCAACTTTTGCAGGCCAAGTTCAGCAAGTACAGTTTAAAAACATTCTGCCTGTTGAGGATGCCTCCCTTACAGACGTTAGCCACGTTGCCCAACAGTCACTACCCAGACTCTCATGTGATTCATCCGGCACCATCTTTAACACCGGCATCAACTCAGCTAGTGGCTGGCGTTTAAACGTTGGACAGCAGGATGCTCATTGGAAAGTTGGTCTAGGCACCGATGCAGGCCCACAAAGCGTCAGCGGTTGGATTTCAGCCTATGTTATTGGACAACGATACAGCACTTGGACAACCAGCCCGTTCAATAATGCTGAATGGATTGGATACAATCCAGATGGTACTCACACCGGATTAAAAGACTATTACTACAAGTACACCTTTGAGTTGGACTCTACAGTCAATGTCAACAAGTTTAACCTAGACATCGACTTCTTCAGCGACAATTCCGTTGCTGAAATCTACATCAACGGCGTGCCTCAAAGTAATAATCTGCCCAATATTCCCCAAAACAGCAACGGCTACTATCATAGAGGGTACATCGCTGAAAATGGAGCCTCTATCAGCTTAAATTCAAATTGGCAGCCCGGTACAAATGAGATCATCGTTTACACCCAAACAGGCTATCCGGGCGAGGGCTTTTTGGCATACGTTAGCTCTGAGGCGGTATGTAATCCCCCCCTGACAACGCTCGCGTGTGATGGTACGCCTTACCAAGTGCGCAACAATCAAATTTTTTCAATTGATACATCAACTGGGGCACCGCTGCTCAGCAGCCCACTTGCAACATTCCCGCACAATGTGAACTCGCTGGGCTTCAATCCGCAAGATAATTATTTGTATGCCGCAAACGGGAACACGATATATCAAATTGGTGCTGGTGGAGCCTATCGAGAATTTGGCAAAGTTTCCGGATTGGGCAACAACTACATAGGCGACTTTTTAGCAGACGGCACTTACGTTATTGGTAACAGCAACCGACTTCAGTTTGTTGACTTAAACTCTTTAGAAATCAGTCAGACGTTAAATGTAAACATGCAGGGTTCGGCCGACATTGCCACAAGTCCCATCAATGGAAACATTTACATGAAAGGGGACCGAAACGATCAGCTTATGACAATCAATTTGGCAAGTGGCCAAATTAGAAACGTCGGTCCATCTTACGACGGAAACTCAGGTTCGCTCTGGTTTGACTCCGAGGGCAACCTGTACGCCTATTCATTCACATCTAAATTCTACAAAATTGATGTGAGCAGCGGTGAATATGAAATTGTAGGCTCGGCCACCAAGCCCCAAGGGCATGACGCGGCATCTTGTCCGTACAACGTTAAGCTACTGCTAGACATAGATGATGCGCTGGTGTGCGGTGTGGACTTAAATTTTGACTTCAACGTTTTGAACCGTTCAATCGGCACTATTTACAACGCATCACTGACCCAAACGCTACCCGATGGTTTCAATTATGCGCTGAGTGCAGACCACATCCGTATTTCTCTGCTGCAAGTATTTGGAGATCAGGTTCAGGTTGCCGTCAATGGTCAGACTCTGACCATCTCAAATATGACAATACGATCGGGCGAGAATCCGTTTACGCTGGCGGTTGACCAAAATGGCTATAGTGCAACAGGAGCTCAATTTGAGGCTAGGCTGAGCGGCCTGCCCAGCTATTTAGGCAGCACCATCGTATCAGATGACCCTCAAACGGGGGCTTCACCGGACCCCACGGCCGTCAAATTAGCAGACGCCGACCAAGATGGTATCCAAGACTGTAATGACATTGATGATGACAATGACGGCATTTTAGACACCGTTGAGTGTGGTCAGGCACCACAATTTAAATCGATGTACTGTGGCTTAGATCACGACAATGACGGCATTTTCAGCTTTTACGATCTTGATAGTGATCAAG
>JBCCSO010000297.1:0-5985 GCA_039199965.1 Chloroflexota bacterium
CTCTTTTTGTTTAAAGATATTTTGTGTGACTACAGCTTGAGCTTATGCAGCGACCTGATCTAAACGTACCCAACCGCGGCGCAGAGCGTACACGGCCGCTTGTGTGCGGTCATCTACGCGTAGCTTACGCAAGATGGCGGTCATATGATTCTTAACAGTCTGGTGGGAAATACCAAGCTTGTACGCAATTTCTTTATTGCTCAAGCCGCGCGTGACGTGTTCAAGAATTTCCATTTCGCGGGGTGATAGCGGAATGAATAGATCATCTGCGTCATCTGATGGGTTGCCTGCAATACGGCCGACTTTCTCTTCAATCCAACGCATAACATCTTCGTGTGTCATCGTCTTCTCACCCACAACATAGTAGCCGTCACGAACTGAGTGAATCGTTTTTACAAGAGACTCAGGGGTGACGTCTTTTGGACAGTAAGCGGAAGCACCTGCACGCAGTGCGTGGAAGACTTGCTCTGCGTCATCATACCCGGTAATCACAATCACCTTGGTTTCAGGCATAACCGATTTAATTTTGCGGGTCACCTGAAGACCATTAATGGTAGGTAGGTTAATGTCCATTAAAATGACGTCTGGCATAAGGTCATAGGCCATTTCAATAGCCACCTCACCATCAGCCGCTTGCCCTACTACATCAACATCTGGATCAGTCTCAATGACATCTCGAATACCTTGGCGAAATACAGGATGGTCGTCTACGATAAGTACGCGAATTCTTGGCAAAATATCTCCTTTCCGAACTATTCACAAATTAATTTGATGGTTTAGAATATCACTTCAAGCAATTTTCTGGGGTGAATCTCGGATAAATTATTTAGTCTGGAAGGCAACTACTTTTGGCTCTAAAAAATGCATCGAAATGGGAATAGAGTCACAATAGTACTTGCGGCAGTATAACAAAGGTAACGGGGTCATAGTACCGCATGACACTAGATTCTCTGGTATTATAGTCCTGACGCCAATAGTAATAGCCAAAATGTACTATATCATCCTCAAAAAATGGAGATTTCTTTATGAGTGGTCCGCGTGATTTGTACGCATTACAGCAACTTGACACCCAACTGTTCAGCCATCGAGCAGACCTAAATGAGACGCAGCAAGCTCTGGCAGAGCCTTCAAAACTGGTTGCAGCCAGACAGCTTCGGTCAAATTTAGAAGAGAAACTTCAAAGTACAGGCGGAAGCATTAAAAATTTGGAATTGGAGCTGGGGACCTTACAAGAAAAATTAAGTCGATCCACTAATCGCCTCTACTCAGGGGAGGTCAAAAACCCGAAAGAACTGGGTGATTTGCAAAGTGAGGTAGACTCTTTAAACGGCCGTAAAGATACCTTTGAGCTCGAAATGATGGAGATCATGGAAGGACAAGAGGAACTAAACAGTAAGCTAGCTAAAACCAATGAAGTGCTTGAAACACTTGAAACCAATTGGGCGGCCGAATCCAAAGAGCTAAAGATCAAGCAGGGAGAAATTGCTTTAAAAATGAAGAAGCTCTTGGGCAAACGCAAAGAAAAAGCAGCCGCCATCACCCCATCAATTCTTACCAGCTATCAAAAATTGCTCCAAAGCAAACAGGGATTAGCCATTGTCAAAATCAACGGAAACACCTGTACTGGCTGCAAAATTGGTATGGATGGTGGGACCGTGCGCAGAGTAAACAGCGGAGAGTTGGTCAACTGCCCCAACTGCGGCCGGTATTTGATTCGTTAACCGGTTAACCCTTTCTTGAACAATTCTTCAAAACGAGCCTGATTAACATTGAGCACAATGCGGGCGTTGGGAACCATATCCATTCGCTTATTCCAGTCAACAATAGTTTGACCACGGGCTGGCCCTCTACCAGTTTCGATCATCAAAAAACGATCCTCAGCATGTTCAACGCTATCTGGATCAACCACAACTGCTAGTGCTAGCGGATCAGCCCCATACCATTCTGCTCGCTTAAACTTTTTAGCAAGCACATCCAGTGACCGACTTGAAACCGCTTTAAAAAATCGGCCGCGCAGCGTTTCGATATTGAGCCACTGATTGACCACATCGTGACGAACCCCGTGACGCATCGTAGCTTCCCAATCTACGACCTCAATTAGCCGACCGGCTCGTCCCCATGCCTCAAACACAACGTGCGCCGCTTCTGGGTCAGCAAAGATATTAAATTCGGCCGATACGTTTGAGGTGTTACCTTTGCCCGTTACCGCCCCACCCATCACCAGAAACCGCTTGATTTTAGTTGGCAGCTTCGGATCAAGCTGAAGCGCAACAGCAATGTTGGTCAGCGGACCGATGGCGGCCAAAGTAAACTCTTCGGGCTCGGCGTTGACCATCCTGATTAAAGCATTGACTGCATGCTCATCTTTGACAGTTTTGCTTGCGGGTGTCAAATGTGACTCACCCAATCCATCACTGCCATGTACCCAAGCGGCATCTTCACCAAAGAAAACAAGCGGACCGTCGCAGCCTGCATAAACCGGAATATCCTGCCCTATCGCTTCAGCGATTGTCAGCGCATTACGAGTAGTATGCTCCAATCCAACATTCCCACCCACGGTAAGCAGAGCTTCAATTTTTGTTTCAGAATGAGCAGAGGCCAGCAGGATCGCTTGGGCGTCATCAACGCCGGGATCAGTGTCAATAATTAATCTTTGCATAGGCTGATTTTATCTTGGTTCAGCCTATATACCAGACTGGTTTTCATCAGAATTGGTTAAGCCATCTCTAGCTGAGTATTTTTAGCAGCTTCATCAAGAATCGTTTCTCGAGCCACGGCCTTCATCTGCATACCGTCGCGATTGGTCATGGTGATGCGAGCCTGCAGCCTCACAGATTCGGCCGGATCAAGCTCGAATTTAAAGCGTTGAGAAAAGGTTGCCAAAATAAGCTTGGCTTCCATCATGGCAAAATTATTGCCGATGCACACTCGGCCGCCCGCACCAAACGGAATCCAGCCGTACCGGTGAATTTGATCAGCGTTGTCTGGATGGAAACGAAGCGGATCAAACTTTTCCGGATCAGCAAAGTTTTCTTCAAGGTTTTGAATGACGTATGGCGGAATAAACATCATTGTCCCCTTCGGGACTTCATACCCTCCAACCTCAGTTGTTTCGACAGCCTGCCGCGCGTTTAACATCCAAACTGGCGGCATTTTACGCATCGATTCTTTGATCACCATCTCTGTGTATGGAAGGGTCTCAAGGTCTTTCAGCGTAGGTGTCCGGCCGTTTAGCACCTCATCAAGCTCCCGATGCAGGTTTGCCTCAATTTCAGGATGCTGTGACAGCAGATACCACGTCCAAAGCATCGCGTTTGAGGTGGTTTCGTGACCCGCCATAAACAGAGTCAACAATTGATCACGCACTTCAAGATCGCTCAGCAAGCTGCCGTCTTCGTCTTCAGCCAGCATCAGCATAGAGAGCAAGTCGCCGGTGTCCACGGTTTGTCCGTTTTCTCCGGCCGCCCGACGTTCTTCCATAATGTTGGTGATGGTTGAGTTCACAACTTTACGTGCACGTCTATTGCGTATATTGTCAGGCGTCGGAACCCATAGGGGCAAATTAATGATTTTGTCAAACTCTTTATCTGCCAGCGTCTGCAGTTCATCGATGGCATGCCCAATTTCTGAAGCGCGTTCGACCATCTCTTCCATATCTACGTCAAACAGGGTTTTTGACACAATGTAAAGCGTCAGTTTTTCCATGAGCACGCTCATATCAACCGTCTCACCGGCCGACAGGTCCTCTGCCATGACTTCAGAGTACTCTGAGATGGTGTCCGCATACGATGCAATCCGGCGCCGATGGAAAGAAGGCTGTGTCATGCGTCTTTGACGTTTATGCTCGTCCCCGTTGGTTGTCACCAGCCCCTTGCCTAAAGTCCGGGTCAGCAGTTTGGTGTCGCGCCGCGCTTTTGGAAAATTTTTGGCCTGCGTTACCAGAACTTCCCGAACCATTTCTGGATTGGAGATCATCATGATTCGGATAGGGCCAAAGCGAAATTTAACAATCTCACCATAGGTTTTTGCCATCGATAAAAGGAAATCAGGTGGATTGTTTTCAAATGTGGCTTCAGCTTCCTCTAAAAATGATTTTTCTACTTTCGGAACTGATTTTAAACCGCTCATCAGTTTCTCCTTTTTACACCTGCAAGGGTAGTTAGTCTGTTTTGTTTAGAACAGCATCTGTTCTTGACAGGAGACTATTTAAACGACACAATGTTGATAATTCAACAGTATGACAAAAATTTAATCTATCCAAAATCGGCTGTCAATGGTCAATTTAGATAGTGTGAATGATAAGCAACACATGTCGAAAAAATCGATCCAAACTGAACCCAGAAAGTTAGATAGACGAGTTGTGCGGACAAGAAAAATGTTGGCGGCTGCCCTGCTTGAGCTCATGCAGGAAAAGAACTTTGATGAAATCACCATCACAGACATTACAGAGCGCGCTGATATGAACCGGGCGACTTTTTATTTGCACTATGGAACAAAGGAGGAACTGCTGTACAAGTCCCTTGAGGAGCGGTTTGATAAGCTGGTGCAATCCATTGAAAAAAGTATGGCGACCCCAGAAAGTGGATACATTTGGGAGGAGTCAACCTATGATCGCCTTGTCTTTGAGCACGTGGCTGAGAACGTCGACTTGTATAAAGTGATCTTGGATCAAAATGGGATGGGAGCGATCATTCATCGGATCATCGATTACATCGCGGCGGTTGCCTACCGCACCGCTATAGAGCAGGTACCGGATGAGTTTAAGCCCCAAATTCCAATCGAAATTATCTCAAGACACGTGGCAGGCAGCATGTTCTCGCTGCTTGTGTGGTGGATTCGAAACGATCTGCCTTACTCACCGACTGAAATGGCCCGCATGTGCCATCAGTTGGTGTCGTTTGGCTGTGCGCCGGAGTTTATGCGCCCAAACGCATAACCCAGTTGTTGGTAGATAGCCGGCGGGCAGCATTAGGCAACTATCTACCAACGGTAACTCTTTTCTTAAGACCTTACGGATTCACAACTAGAGGGAGAAATATGCGTTGCGGTCCATCATCTCCTTCCTCAATCTCAATTGTAAATAGACTATCTGCTGTCTTAGCCGAAACATTCCCGGCCGCATCAACCGCCTGCACCGACCACGTATACTCACCGGCCGAAAGATCCAGATCAATGGTGAGTGACGTCTCCGTCGTTTCAAACGTCCAAACTGTTGAATCTCCCGTGCGCAGCGGTCCTGTTTGGGTAACGGTGACCGTGTATTTCACCACGCTGGTTCCTTCGTCAAATGCATCTTTCCATTCAAACGTCGGCTGCTTTGTTTCAACTTTGCCTCCATCTGGCGGCTCATTCAGCGGATCAGTTGGGAAAACCGGTTCTGCCACATCGTCAAACGTGGCCGTAACGGCTTTTGCCTCTACCATCCTAAGCGTACAACTGCCCGTGCCGCTGCAAACGCCCCCCCAGCCAACAAAGATTGAGCCTGCATCAGCCGTAGCCGTCAGCACAATCGTCGTCCCATAATTAGCTATGGCTGTGCAAGACGCATCGCTGCTTGTGCAATTGATGTCGCCTACGTCAGAGACAACCGCCCCCGTGCCGGTCCCATCAAGCCCAACACTCAGATCATACCGATTAAGGCTGAACGTTGCTCGAACCAGCTGCGCTTGCCCCAGCGTGACCGTACAAGTAATGCCTACTTCAGCCGGACATGCTCCTGTCCAACCTTCAAACGTTGATCCTTCCTCAGCCGTCGCCGTTAGCACAATTTCAGTACCATGATCGGCCATCAGCCCGCAAGAGCCATCGTTGCTGGTGCAATTTATTTCGCCGCTAGTCGAGACCACTGACCCAAAACCGGTCCCATCCAGCACTACGCTCAAATCATACACATTAAGCGTAAACGTCGCCCCCACAGACTGGGCTTGATCTAGCGTAACAGTGCAAGTGTTACTCAGTTCGGCCATGCATATCCCCGTCCAGCCA
>JBCCSO010000298.1:0-5974 GCA_039199965.1 Chloroflexota bacterium
CCACCAGATTTCAGAAGAAACATTGGTGCCTAGTCCATCACTGATCGTTTCAATAACCGATGGGAAGAGCGCGGCTTTACCCACCGTCACCACTTTTGGATTGAATCCTTGCTGGCTGGCTTGAGTCAAAAATGTGCCTAAGTCTGGCGGGATCATCACGCCGGTCACAATTTCTACATCTGCATCTTTGAACGCGGAAATCTCGGCCGAAAAGTCATCCTTCAAGTTCTCATACCGACCCGCATCCACAACAGTGTAGCCTGATGCTTCTAGCGCAGGTGGGAAGCCGACAACAGAATCGCTCCAAGCCAAGCCATCACCATCGTTAGGCCACATCCCCCCAACCACTTGATTGGTGCCAGCTTCGTCCCACATGTTGATGAATACGCCAATAATGTCTTCTAGCCCCCAGAAAAAGTGGTAGGTGTATTGAAATTCAGATTCGCCCGGAATGCCACCACGGCCGATAAACCAAGGCTGCCACGGGGCCACAGTTGAAATACAGGGCACCCCATTGGCTTCACACTGATCAGAAACGGGATTGGTTGTTTCAGGGGTTGATGAAACCAAAATTAGATTGACTTCATCTTGCAAAATTAGATCAGATGCCACTTCGGCCGCCCGATTCGGGTCTGACTGGGTATCTTTAACAATGATTTCAACTTGGTAGGTTGTTCCATCTAGCTCCAACCCGTCAGCCACATACTCTTGCATTTGAGCAATGATAAAATCATCCGCTTCACCAAATGCAGCCAGTGGGCCAGTCTGAGGTGTTACATAACCGATTTTGATGGTGCCGCCACTGCTACCACCACAGGCTGCCATCAATAAAGATGCAACCATTACAACAGAGAAAAAAGCAACGCGCTTTAAGCGTTTATTGAGTGGGGTCATTTTCCTTCTCCTTCTTTTAAATTTGAAATGACGAGTTATTTTGCAATTTTTAGGGCAGTCTGTATATTGCATTCTGCATATTGTATACAATATACACATATCAAATTATTCGTCAAGTAATTGATTGGTGTACAATAAAAATCAAACAAATCCAACGTAGGATCCAAACCATGGCTTTAGCAGAACAATCTCTTTCAACCTTAAACAACTTAAAAACGCGCGAAGAAATGGTCGCAGACGCCATTCGCAGAGCGATTCTGACCGGCCAGTTTAAGCCGGGTGAAAAGTTAGATCAGCAAGATTTAGCCAATAATTTGGGTGTTAGCCGCTCCCCTATTCGTGAAGCGCTGCGCACGCTTGCGGCCGAAGAGTTAGTCACAAATTTTGCCCACCGTGGGGTTGTGGTGACGACGCGCACAAGGGCCGAGCTTGAGGAGCTTCTTTTTATTCGGATGATGCTTGAAGGGGCTGCTGCCAGAAGAGGGGCGGAGTCGATGAATAGGGCTCAAATTGCAGTGTTAGAGAAAATTGTGTTAGCGGGTGAAACATCCAACGACACGCAGGAGCTTCTCCAATTAAACAATGATTTTCACAACGGAATCTATGAAGCATTCAGCCAACCGGTCTTGATCACACATATTCAACAACTACGCAACAAAATTGCTCCATACAACCGGGTTTATCTTGAGTTAGAAGGACGCAAAGAAGAAGCTTGGGCAGGGCACAGAAGAATCTATGAAGCCTGTGTAGAGGCGGATGGCTCAGCGGCCGAAGCTGAAACCAAGCTGCATTTAGAGCAGGTGTTTGATGGGATATTGCAAGCACAATAGCAGTAATCAGAGAGGAGCAAATCGCTAAAGCAAAACTGAAGTCATCTAGATTCAACCAAGTCCAAAAGTTCGAGCGTATACTGAACCGTTTGATCGATTTGTTCAACCAAGCTAATTGTGGCGGGTAAATCTCCGCTCTGCTCCCCATAATCACCAAATTGGGCGTGATTACCACCATCTATTTCGAGAAATATCGTATCTGCTGGCAAAAGTGCGGCCGACTCAAGAATCTCATCTGGCAGTGCTAGGCCGTCCAGTGAACCGTAGATTGATGCTGCCTCAATTTCATAGTTTGAAAGATTAGCGCCTTCGGCCGGATAAGAAGCCCATAGAACCAGTCCGTCAATTGTGTCTGCATTGTTGAACGTGTACTGGGCTGCCATTGATCCACCCAATGAATGCCCGCCAATCACCCACCGATCAATTTGAGGGTTTTCGGCAATGATTTGGTCAGCCGCATCCATGTTAAACACGGCTAAATTGAGCGGCATGTTAGGAACAATCACCGTATAGCCAAGTTTTGCTAGGGGCTTGAGATGCGCAGCATATGCTTCTGGCGTAACCAGTCCGCCGGGGTAAAAAATGAATCCGGTCCCATTCGATTCATCCGGCCGTAGTGTATATCCCTCGTTGTTGACCATCATGTAGGTAACGCCATCTCCGCCAGATAAAGCGGCCGTAGCAAGGCTTTCAGGCTGCTGTGCCCCCAGCGTTGCCCAGCTCCAGAAGCCAATGACGGCCACCAGCAGCAGAGCAACCAATCCGATGAGAATGCGTCTTATCCAAATCATGATGTTAGCTTTTTCTTTGCAGCAAAAGATGAGTTAGCTCTTGGATAGCCTGCCCAGCTTCACCAGACGGCTGAGCTTCTTCCAAATGAGACAGGGCCAAGTTTGAGTAGTCAGTTGCCCGTTGATTGGCATATTCTTGGGCACCACAATCGTCTAGCAGTGAAACGACTTCCGGCACAAACTCCTGTTCAGGAATCGATTCGTCAAAGTAAATTTTTTGCAGCTCAGGACTATGCTCAAGTCCAAATAAAATAGGCAGGGTTTTCTTGCGGGTTGATATATCGGTCGTGGCTGATTTACCAATCTCCGCTTCGTCTCCCCAAATGCCTAAAATGTCATCGAGAACTTGGAACGCCAGCCCCAAGTTGAGCCCATACTGTTCATAGTGAGCCACTTGATCGGCCGCCTGACCCCCAATCAGCGCACCTAACTCAGCGCACAAGCTAATCAAAACAGACGTTTTGCCGGTAATCATGTTGACGTATTCATCAACCGTCACGTCCTGCCGGATCTCAAACGACATATCAGCGTCTTGCCCTTGGGTCAGGCGCAAACAGGTGGCGTCGAAGCGCCGAAACGCCCGTACGATGGTTTGAGCTGGAACCCCACGATCTTCCAAGCGGCCCAAGGCCACCCGTGCCGCCGCGAACATCCCATCCCCAGCGTTAATGGCAAGCGGGACACCAAAAATCGTCCAAAGGGTTTTTCGGCCGCGCCGAGTGGGCGAGTTGTCTTCTATATCGTCGTGAATGAGTGAAAAGTTGTGGGTTAGCTCAATGGCTGACGCAGCAGGAATAGACTGTGTCCAGTCCCCACCAGCTGCTTGTGCACACAGAGTCAGCAACATCGGCCGAATCTGTTTTCCGGCCGGGGCACTATCAGGCTCTAAATTTTCATTTAGCCATCCCATGTGGTACTGCATCATGCCGTGCAGTTGATCAATCGGAGGATGGACAGCCGCTTGAAGAACGTCTTTCATGTCAGCCACAAGGGCTGCTTGCATCGGTTTAGTTAATTTTGAATAGCTCATTCAGTAAAAGGGATCAACAGGAAAAGATGAAGGATAAACTCAGAACCTTTAGAACTCAGTGTGTAATTGGGTATTTGATAGGGCCTCAAGATCACCAGCACCTGCGCAGAACATGGCAATTTTCAATTCTTCAGTGATAGTGTCAGCCAGTTCAATGGTGGCATCAGAGCCACCCTCAACAGCCGATTTTAGAAACTGGCCTGCCAGCCCGGCTAAGTTAGCGCCAAGAGCGATGCATTTAGCGATATCAATCCCGTCTTTTATGCCACCGCTGGCAAATACAGGCAGGTCGGCCGATGCCTGACGACAGTACTGGATTGAGTTTGCGGTCGGAATGCCCCAGTTACGGAATGTGCCCGCAATCCGGCGATCCCGCCAGTTTTCAGCCCGGTACATTTCAACCTGACTCCAAGAGGTACCACCTGCGCCAGCTACGTCAATGGCTGAAATACCAGCATCGATCAGCTTCTGAGCCATCTCTTTTGAAATGCCAGAGCCAACTTCTTTAGCCATAACCGGTACAGGCAAGACGTTGCACAAGTGTTCGATTTTAGACAGCAAATTACTCCAATCTCGATCACCCTCTGGCTGAACCGCCTCCTGTAAAGGATTCAAATGCAAGTAGATGGCATCCGCCTCGCACATATCGATAGCAACCTGCAGTTTTTCAGCCCCGTAACCGTGATTCAGCTGCGCCGCTCCAATATTGGCAAAAATTGGGATGTCCGGCGCATATTTGCGAATACGATAGCTTTTAGCCAGCTCTTCGTCCTCAATGGCAGCCCGCTGGGAGCCGAGGCCAATTGCCATGCCGACTTCTTGTGCAGCCTCTGCCAAAGTGCGATTGATAGACGTAGCCCGCGCTGTCCCACCCGTCATAGACGAGATGAGGAGTGGGGTGCTCAACTGTCGGCCAAAAATTGTGGTTCGGGTATCGATTTGGTCGAGATCAAGCTCGGGTAGAGCTTGATGCATGAAGAAGTATTTTTCAAGACCGGTAGTAAGCTGATTGAATGAAACGTCTTCTTCCAGATTAATGCGGATGTGATCCGCTTTGCGCTGATCGGTCAGGGCCGGATCTATTTTTTGCAATTGCATAGTTGGGTTAAAAACCAGTTGTAATTTTTTACAAGCCGATAGAATTATTTTTTGGAAAGTATAACCCCTTTGCGGCCCTCTGGTACTCACGCATACGGAATAGAGAGGAATAGCTGCCGAATTTTGTAAACCAGAAAATCTTCGGTAAACTAAAAATCAGCTGGCTGAGCTCACAAAATAAGGAGGGACAGATGAGTTTTTCAAGAAAATATAAATCCGTATTGTTCGTCATACTGGCTTGTGCAATAGTCTTAACCGCCGTAGGCGGGCTTTTCAAAAGCGATAAAGGCGTTTCAACTGTGCTTGCACAGGCTATCCCTGACAGAACACCAACCCCAGACTCCGAAACAGTTCCGACACGTACACCAACGCCTACAGCGGTTCCTATCACCAGCACGGCAACGCCCAATATTCCAAGTCAGAGCTTTACGCTTGCATACTTACCTGTGATCCTTGTGCAGCAGGCTACCCCAACAGCGGTTCCTACCCTAACACCAACACCGCTGCTGTATGAATGTTCATTTGATCAATACAACTGCAGTGATTTTTCGTCGCAGGCCGAAGCACAAATCGTTTTCGATTACTGCTACCAGTTAACCAATACAGATATCCATCGTTTGGATGAAAACAACAATTTAATTGCCTGCGAGCCAACGCCTACTCCACTGCCACCTTCGACTTCAACACCAACCCCTAACCCCACCTCTACCCCTACACCCAGCGTTTCATTTGTGTGTTCGAGTAATTTTTACAACTGCAGCGATTTCTCGACCCAAGCAGCGGCGCAGCAAGTATACGACTATTGTCAGGCTCAAGGAGCTGGGGACATTCATCGGTTAGATCGAGATGGAAATGGGATTGCGTGCGAATCGTTACCACGGGAGCCCGGTAATTTTCGCTTGGATTTAGCACATATCAATAGACCCTAGATAAAGGCGGTTTATTTTACAGTTCGTGCGTTAGGCCAATCGATCAGTTACCATCTGACCAGCTATGACTTTTACCGTTTCTCTACCCGTGCGATACGATGAGTGCGACCCGTACGGCCACGTTAATCACGCCAATTATTTCAAATATATGGGGTATGCGGCCTATGCAGCGGCCGACAACATTCAGGCAGAAGATACCCGTTCAGCCAGTTCTGACTACGTTTGGATCACGCGTGAAAGCGAGGTCGAGTTTTTGAGCCCAGTAGTCTTTGGTGACACCGCTCACATCACCACGTGGGTCTCCGACTTCCGCCGGGTGCGCTCGCTGCGACTGTATGACTTCCACATTAACGACAACCCCAAACCGGCCGCCCGCGCGTGGACAGACTGGGTGTACGCTCG
>JBCCSO010000299.1:0-5971 GCA_039199965.1 Chloroflexota bacterium
GAAAAATCAATCTCAGCTCACCTTTTCTCGCCATCTCACGGGCGATCACCGTTTCATCTCTCACAAATTCAGATTTTGCAGCGTTTGGTGAAATAAGTAAGAGAAAAATCGAGCTTGATCTCAATCCGCGCTCTATGGCTGGCTCCCACTTTTCTCCATTTTCAATACTCTCTGGTGCAATCCAAACCTCCCATCCTTCGCCCCGCAATTCATTGGCAAGTTGGCCTGCAAACACACCATCTTTGGTTGAGTGGCTCAAAAATATCCGCTTGGGATTCCGTTGAACCTCTTGTTGTAGGCTAACAATCTTTTGTTTTTTTTGTACTGCTAAACCAAAAAGCTTCTTGAAAAGCTCCGGCCGTGATGCTTGCAGGGCCATCTCTAGACTATCATATTTCCCATGTCGTTCGCTGTACTCAATCAGCTCTAGAATTAATACAGACTTTCGCGGGTTATCACCCAACTCTTCTTTTACCGCCGGAAAGTAATCAAAACAAAGATCTAGAAGCTCATTAATATTGAAATGCTTGTTGATAAATTGCCGGAGCTGATTACGGTTTGTCACAGTCATATTTTGTAGTCGGCCTCATTTACATATAAGCAAACTTAGCCGAGTAATTTTAGCCAAAAGTTTTGATCTTGTGAACCTGATTTTTTAAAGTCCAATCAAATCCCCGTCCAATCATCAACCAACAAAGCAAAGAAAATAAGACAACTCAGACCTTCAAAGAGCCACAAAATCCTGTTTCGGCGTGGAGAAGCTTGATCCTCCGGCCTGAAATACGTCTCAATTCTTGTTGCAAGACACAAAATGCAAGCCTCACGAGTTTCGAAATAACATTACTTGCAGAATGCACGATCAAAATGATCACGTCATATATCCATCTCATGACTCTTAGATTGTAGAAGCCGGTCATGAAATAATAATCTAATTTTTCATCTCACGTTTGTCCCCTAAAAGTAGGACAAAGTTTTCATCTGCTAAACTAACATTTAACCACGGTTAAACTGCTACCATCTATATACTGGAAGTTTAAAAAACTTCTAATGTCTTTTATTTTATGCACACCACACCAACCTTTACCCACACCTCTGACTTCTCCGGCCTCCGCTGCCCCCATCTGCTGCTTGCTGTCATTAAACAAGTGCGTCTGCTGAAACCCAATGACATCTTACAAATCACGGCCAATGACCTAAACGCACCCAGCAGCATCAACGCTTGGGCCGGGCAGTGTGGCCATGAGGTGCTGGACCAGTATGAAGAGAATGGGAGCTTTGTTTTTTATTTAAAGGTAAACAGTAATCGGTAAAACAGTATGTAGTCCGCTTCACTATGCGGTGAATCGGTTACTGGTCTACTGACCAACCGAAAACTGACCCACTGACGACCTATGGCATTACAAGTAACCGAACTCGAACATCCGCAAAAGAACTACGGATTTGTCATCGACAACCGAAAATGCATCGGTTGTCATGCCTGTTCTGTGGCATGCAAATCTGAAAACGAAGTCCCGCTTTCAGTTAGCCGAACGTGGGTCAAATATGTGGAAACTGGTCTCTATCCCGACACACGTCGCCACTTTCAAGTCACCCGCTGTAACCACTGCGCCAATCCGCCGTGCACCCGCATCTGTCCCACAGAAGCGATGTACCAGCGGGCTGACGGCATTGTTGAATTCGACAATGAATTTTGCATCGGCTGCAAAGCCTGCATGCAAGCCTGTCCATACGATGCGATCCACATCGATCCAGACAACGGCACGGCCGCCAAATGTCACTATTGCGCCCATCGCACTGATATTGGGCTAGACCCAGCCTGCGTCGTCGTGTGCCCGGAACACGCCATCATTGCCGGGGACATGAATGATCCATCTAGCGAAATTGCCAACCTGTTGGCCCGTCAGGATGTGACAGTGCGCAAACCAGAACAAGGAACAGCGCCAAAGCTTTTTTACATTGAAGGAAACGATGTGGTCATGCACCCCACAGCCACGCAACGGACTCCTGAAAGCTATATGTGGGCAGACTCCATCCCGCTAGATATTCCGATTATCAACAACGGATTCAGCAATGGAAATCCGCATCCACCCGCAATGGACCAGCCAATTCGAGTTAGCCATTCAAACGGGACAGCGATGCGTCCGGCTCAGCCGCAAGGTCAGCCGTATGCAGGCCCAATCGCTTTTGGTGAAGGGACGATGGCTGAACACATGGTTCAGGTTGCTTACAACCAGCAGCACAAAATTCCGTGGCACTGGCCCGTACCAGCCTACTTGGTCACCAAAGGGATTGGCTCAGGCATCTTTATGTTGCTTGCCTTTTTCACCGGATTGGTTGCAAACGACCATTCAGTCTCACTTGGGACCCAATCTCTCTTGGGGTTCACCTCGTTACTATTCATCGGCCTGACAACCGGATTACTAGTCTACGACCTCGAACGGCCGGAGCGCTTTTTATATATTTTATTCCGGCCGCAGTGGCGCAGTTGGCTTACACGCGGCGCAGTGGTCTTGATCGGATTTACTATCATCGGAGGTATATGGTGGCTGGGGATGACGGCCGCAGCCTTTGAATGGTTTGCCTTTGGTGGCATCATCGAAAAAATAATTTTATGGGTTGGGGCAGGCTTTGCCCTGATGGCCGCTATCTACACCGCCTTTCTATTTGCACAAGCTGAAGGACGCGACCTGTGGCAATCACCACTTCTGCCATTCCACCTTGTCGTGCAAGCGATCATGGCGGGGAGTGGCACGATTTTGTTCATTGCGGCCATTGCCAGCTTTTTTGGCGGCTTTGACGCTGAGTTCAGCCGATTTGTCCTAAACGCCTTCATCGGCTCAATCATCGTGGACACGTTCATTACCCTTGCTGGAGAATTTGGGATCCCACACGCCAGCGAAGTAGCAGCTTCGGCCGCACACATGATTAGTCACGGTAAATATCGCAATCATTTCTGGCTCCACAGCATGGTGATTGGGCACGGCGCAGCCTTGCTTTTCGCCCTTGCAGATCTAGTCGGCGGAACCACAATTTTCGGCGCAGTCGCTGGAATTTGTGCCATCTTTGGCTTGTACATGTTTGAATACGCATTCGTCATGGCACCGCAGGAAATACCTAACAGTTAGTTTGATAGTTGGTTTGTTGGTCGGTTGGTTAGTGGGCATTCGGGCTCAAGCTAACAAACTACCCAACCAACAAACTATCCAACCAGTATGACAAAGTCTTTAACTTCATTTCTCAAAACAATGCTCCACATCGACCTACCGAAACCGCGTGAAAGCGGGTCAGGCAAAGGAATCACAAACGTTGCAGGCACAGACAATCCGCTGTTTGCTGAGTATGATCCTTCGCAGGTCCAACTCACCAAAGTAGAGCATCCAGACGGCCGTTTGTCTCAGTATCCTCCAGCTAAATACTGGGACGACTGGGTCGAATACGACGGTAAAGCGTGGCCAAAGAAAGTGGCGCGCCGCTATATGTTAGTCCCCACCGTTTGCTTCAATTGCGAAAGTGCTTGTGGTTTGCTGGCTTACGTAGATCGGGAAACGCTTGAGATCAAAAAGTTTGAAGGAAATCCGGCTCATCCCGGCTCTCGCGGCCGAAACTGCGCCAAAGGGCCTGCTACCCACAACCAAGTCTATGATCCAGAACGGATCTTATATCCGCTTAAACGAGTAGGTGAGCGGGGCGAAGGAAAGTGGCAGCGGATTAGTTGGGATCAAGCACTTGACGAAATTGCTGAAAAGATGAGGAAAAGCCGAGCTAGACGGAATGATGGCATCATGTACCACGTAGGTCGGCCGGGTGAAGATGGCTACACCAATCGTGCCATCACCGCATGGGGAGTAGATGCGCACAATAGCCACACTAACATCTGTTCGGCCGGAGCGCGCACAGGATATTATCTGTGGGGAGCATTCGACCGCCCCTCACCCGATCACACCAACGCCAAAGCGATTTTGCTGATCTCTAGCCATCTTGAAACCGGGCACTACTTCAATCCACACGCCCAACGCATTATCGAAGGCAAAATGAAGGGGGCCAAGATTGTCACCTTTGATCCACGCTTGAGCAACACCGCCAGCATGAGCAACGTTTGGCTCCCTACTTGGCCCGGCTCTGAAAGCACTGTACTTTTGGCCATTGCCAACTATCTCATCCAAAACGACCGATACAACAAAGATTTTGTGCGCCGCTGGGTCAATTGGCAAGAAACACTAGAAGCCATAAAAGATGGCAAACTGGACATCCAAGACGAAGATCTAAAGAGTGAAATTTACAAGCTCAAACTGCCCGCAATGGATGATGCATTTGAGCTGTTTGATCGTGCGCTGAAAGACATCTACGCTGAGTACACGATGGAGCGTGCGGCCGAGGAGTCACAGGTCCCGATTGACCGTATTCAAACCACGGCTGAAATCGTGGCTGACTGCGACGGCCGTTTAGCTACCCATACGTGGCGCTCTGCCAGCATCGGCAATTTGGGCGGATGGCAAGTCTCACGATGCCTCTATTTCCTGAACGTACTGGTTGGTGGGGTTGGCACCCCCGGTGGTACTGGAGCCAACAGTTGGTCTAAATTTGTCCCAAAACCGTTTAAGTCTCCTCCTGCATTCAACGCTTGGAACGAGCTTCACCTGCCAGACGAATGGCCATTTGCTCATTATGAGATGAGCTTCTTGCTTCCCCATTTGGTGGAAGAAGGGCGCGGTGACATCGACGTTTACTTTAGCCGCGTCTACAACCCGATGTGGATCAATCCTGACGGCTTTATGTGGCTCAAGCTGCTCAAAGACGAAGAAAAGATGAAGTGTCACATCGCTATGACCCCAACATGGAACGAGTCAGCATGGTTTGCCGACTACGTTTTACCGATGGGGCACGGCAATGAGCGGCATGACTTGGTTTCGATGGAAACCCATTCAGGCCAGTGGGTAGCGTTCCGTCAGCCGGTTCGCCGAGTAGCTATGGAAAAGCTAGGCTACAAGGTCAATCGCACTTACGAAGCCAACCCGGGCGAGGTGTGGG
The DNA here is from genome assembly GCA_039199965.1 of Chloroflexota bacterium. Taxonomy (GTDB): domain Bacteria; phylum Chloroflexota; class Anaerolineae; order Promineifilales; family Promineifilaceae; genus WTJY01. The sequence continues at coordinate 5,029 of JBCCSO010000299.1, forward strand.
AAGAAAACGAGTTTTGGAACGATCTCTCGATTAAGATGGACCCAGACGGCAAGTTGGGTATCAAGCAGTGGTTTGAAAGCCCATACCGGCCGGGTGAAAATGTCACAGTCGAGGAATATTACCGCTGGATCTTTGAAAACAGCATGCCCGGCTTGCCAGAAGCGGCCGAGAAGGAAGGGCTTACTCCCCTCGAATACATGCGCAAATACGGCGTCTTCGAAATCAAAGCAACCAACTACACGCCGTATGAAAATCCCGCACAGATAGGTAAAACGCTTGAAATCACCCCGGATGGCAAAGTTGTCAAAGATGGCAAGGCTGTGGGTGTGATGGTTGATGGCAAAGCCAAAGCGGGCTTTGGCACCCCAAGCAAAAAGCTAGAATTCTACAGCGATACCATGCACAAATGGGGCTGGCCAGAAATTGAGTACACCATCCCCTACTCGCTGAAGTCTCACGTCCACCCAGACAACATCGATCGGGAAAATGAAGAGATGCTGCTGCTGCCAAATTTCAGGCTACCCACCCTAATTCATACTCGGTCGGCCAATGCTAAATGGCTATACGAGATTAGCCACAAGAATCCCGTTTGGATGCACCCCAGCGATGCAGAGCGAATCGGGGTTAAAACAGGTGAACTGATCCGTGTTACCACTGAAATCGGCTACTTTGTCGACAAAGTATGGGTTACGGAAGGAATTAAACCCGGTGTGATCGCCATGTCTCACCATTTGGGTAGATGGCGTTTGCAAGACAATATGGGTATCGGCAAAGGGATGTCGAGCTTGGTTGAGCTGGAACAAGATGGCGCGGAGCATCGCCTAAACATTTTGAAAGGTGGCGAACCGTGGGAAACATTTGACCCGGACACCAGCCGCGTTTGGTGGAAAGACGTGGGTGTGCATCAAAATCTAACCCACGGCGTACACCCTGACCCGATTTC
>JBCCSO010000300.1:0-5967 GCA_039199965.1 Chloroflexota bacterium
AAGAACCGGCCGAACTGCTCCCAGAAAGCCGGGAACTTTTCTTCATCTTTTGCCAGTTTTCCAAGTTCACGCAAAACTCGTTTGCGCACCGTTTTGCCAAGCTGGCGCATGATACGCGTATTTTGCACGCTTTCACGGCTGACGTTAAGCGGTAGATCTTCTGAGTCAACCACACCATCAACAAACTGTAGCCACTTGGGCAGCAGGTCGTTGCAATACTCTTGAATTAAGACATTTTTTGAGTAAAGCATCACACCTGGCTCTTGTCGCTTGTTGAACATTGTCTTTTCCCGTTTGGCTGGTAGGAAAAGCAGCGAGCGGAGGTTGAGTGGTGCGTCTGATGAGAAATGGATTGTTTTGACAGGTGGTTCAAAATCCATCGTCATTTGCTGGTAGAAGCTGTTGTACTCTTCGTCTTCAACATCAGATGGTTTTTTGCGCCAGATGCTTTGGGTCGTATTTGCCTGCTCACCTTCGACATAGATGGGGAACGCCACGAAGTCAGAGTGCTTTTTGATGACATTGCGCAAGTGCCAACCGTCTGCAAACTCTTTGGCATCATCGCGCAGTTTAATATGAATTTCAGTGCCACGGTCTTTTTTATCAGCTGACTCTACGGTGTAGTTTTCACCACCGTCTGAGATCCATTTGGCCGCTTTGGCCTGTGGCTTGTAGCTACGTGAGATGACCTGTACTTCTTGAGCCGCCATAAAAACAGAGTAGAAGCCTACACCAAACCGTCCGATAACATCGTTCATGTCCGGCATCGCTTCCCCTTCTTCCAGTTTGGCCAAAAACTCACGCGCCCCAGACTGGGCAATCGTTCCCAAATTCTCGCGCATTTCTTGCCCGGTTAGGCCAATTCCCGCATCTTTGATAATGAGCCAAGAATCACCTTCTTCGCCATCCTCTGGCTTTTTGGTTTCGATGTGGATCGCCATTTCAGCGTCCGGGTTAAGGACTTTGCTGTTGGTCAGCATCTCAAACTGTAAACGGGTCATCGCATCCGATGCGTTTGAGATAAGTTCACGCAAAAAGATCTCTTTTTCTTTATAAAGAGAGTGGATTAAGATATCGAGAAGCTGCTTTATTTCAGCTTTAAATGTGTAATTTTTTTGTTCAGACATATTTTTTAGTGATCAGTTTTCAGTGACCAGTAAACAGTGTTAGGGGAGTGAATTCCCTCAATAAATTTGATTTTTCGCCGTGGATTCTATCTTCAAAAAGTTAGAGATGCATAAATAGGTAGGCTGCTTTGTCTTTCATTTTTTGCAAGCAGACTGGAACGATTTTGAATGTGCCCTGAAATGCTGAAAGCCAAGCGTGCTGATTAGCTGATTAGTGGAGTTGTTCGTTGTAAGATTTGGATGCAAATACCCCAAGGATCGCGCACAAAGCCTAATCTGTCACCGTTTGGCATCGTCAAAATATCACCAGATGGCTGAGCCCCGGCCGCCAGCAAGCGATCAATTTCCCTCTGAATATCTTCAACCGCGAATGCAATGTGAAAGGTAAAAATAGATTGACTGGCATAGTCAGGAAACTCACCTTTCGGGTTGGTGTAGATTTCTATAACCGTTTGGTCCCCATCGTCTGACAGAAAATGGATAAACGGCTCAACTGTGTCACCTCGAATAATGGTGAGGTCAAGATTTTCTGCCCACCACTGCGCCATCGCGGCCGCATCTGTTACGTTGATTGCAAAGTGTTCAATTTTCATTTTTAGCTATTTGCTTTTGGCTCTTAGATTTTAGCCGTAATCTATAAACTAAGAGCTAAAAATAGACAAAAAAAAGACACCCCGGAGGGTGCCTTGATTTAGCAAGTTAAAAAACTACGCAGCTGCTTTGGCTTTAGCAAGAGCTGCCATTAAGCGGCTTTTGCGCCGTGAAGCGTTACCTTTGTGGATAACACCTTTTCCGGCCGCCTTGTCAAGCGTACTCACTGCCATTCTCATCGCAGTTTCCGCTTCTTCCAAGTTCCCTTCCTCAATCAAGGCACGAGTTTTGGTGATGTACGTTCTAGCTGCTGAGTTATAGCGGCGATTATGCTCACGGCGTTTGACATTTTGCCGCATTCTTTTCTTTGCTGATTTTGTATTTGCCACTTCTATATCTCCGTGGAATTCAAGTAACCAATTTCACAATTGGCGTGAGAGCGATCGAAATATTAGCATAGTCGGCCGCTGGATTGCAACAATCTTACAAAAGAGGAATTAGAGGATAGAGAATAGAGAATAGAGGTTAGAGGTTAGATGTTAGTATGGCTTACTCACTAACCACTAACTACTAACTACCACCCACTAAAACACCTCTTCCGGCCAGTCTGTCATCATTGCATCAAGCTCAGTCCCGACCTCTACCCTGCGGACCCCTTCTGGGATCACGACCAAGCCATTGGCTTTGACCAAGGATGTCATGACGTGTGAGCCTTGATCACCGGTTGAAATGGCGGTCAAAGTGCCATCTGGCTGTCGTTTAATGATAGCGCGTACGTATGTCTCCCGACCATCGGAACGAATCGGCTCGTTAAAGATGACTTTTCGCATTGGCCGATCAATGTTTTGGGCACCCGCCATCTTTAAAATAGCTGGGCGAGCAAAGCGCTCAAAGGAAACCATCGCTGAAACGGGATTTCCCGGCAGCCCCAAATAGGGGATGTTGGCGTAATGGCCAACGGCCAATGGTTTGCCCGGCCGCATGCGAACCTTCCAGAAATTGATGTTGCCACCTTTTTGTAAAACGTCGGTCACAACGTCATATACGCCAACGGACACCCCTGCTGAACTAATAAATAAGTCGACCCCTGCATCTAGACCTGCTTGGAGCTTGGCTTTCAAATCTTCTGGTGTATCTTTGGCCACCCCTAACCGAACCGCTTCAGCCCCTAAAGCTTCAATCTGCGCAGACTGCGCATAGCCATTCGAGTTTCTAATCTTGCCCGGTTGTAGCTCTTCTTCAACCGGAATCAGTTCATCACCTGTGGCTAAGATGCCCACGCGCGGCCGACGATACACTTTTACCTGTGGCACGCCCAAAGATGCCAACACACCTACTTCTTGGGGACGTATTTTGCGGCCGGATTTAAGGATAGTCTGTCCAGCTTGTAGATCGCTGCCCGCATAGCGTATGGCATTGGCCGGGCCAACTTCAGCCTTAATGGCAACCAGCTCTGGTAATGCCCGCTGAGCATTTGAATAATCTTCACCTGTATCCTCAATGCGAATAACGGCATCAGCTCCATCTGGCAGGGGCGCACCGGTCATGATGCGGATCGCCTGACCGCGTTTGAGCTCTCCCTCGAAAACAAAACCGGCGGCAACTTCACCAACTACCTTTAGATAAACCGGCTTTTTCTCCGATGCACCAGATGTGTCGGCCGCTTTCAGCGCGTAACCATCCATGCCGGAATTGTCAAAAGGAGGAAGGCTATCATTGGCGACAACGTCATCTGCCAAGATGCGCCCGGCCGATTGTTCAAGTGGCACCGTCTCAACCGGAAGCCGATTCACAAGGGATAGGACTTGTTGTAGCGCTATTTTTACAGGTAAATAATCAGTTTTCATTATGGCTAACGGTGGAGGGTAAACGATAAAAGCCCCTTTACCTTGTTCCTTTTACCCTCTACTCAAATACTTTTCGTACCAATAAATGGCGTTGATAGTCAATGAATGAGTGATGCGGCCGCTCTCGATCATTTTACTTATTTCATCAAGGGAATGCAGACTTATCTCGATATCCTCTGTGCCATCAAACGCGACGCTGTGAGTAAGCTGAGCATTTGAGGCCAAAAACGTGTGGCAAGTGTTGTTGAAAAGAGCAGGATTGGGGGAAACATAGCCCAATTGAATGAGCGGATCGGACGTGTATCCCGTTTCTTCTTGGAGTTCCCGCGCCGCGGAATGGATAGGTTCCTCTCCATCGTCTACCAAGCCGCCCGGGACTTCGAGGGTAATTTCTTCATTTCCATGACGGAATTGGCTCACCATGACAATACGGCCGTCATGTGTGACAGGCACGACATTGATCCAATCATTTGAATGAATGGCATAAAACTCATGCTCTGTTCCCTTTTTGGGTGACAGGCGCCTATTGGCCCAAATCTCCATGATTTTTAGTTGATAGAGTCTTTTGCTGGAAAGGGTTTTCCACTTTTGAATCATTTTTTCTGGGTGGAGGCTATTGAATTTCTACTTCTTCTATTTCAATTTCACCAATGGCTCGAAAGTCAGCGCCAATGGGGTGCTGAAAAATACGCAGCTCAAACTGAGGCAAGATTGAGATGATATGATCGAAAATGTCGGCCTGTACATTCTCAAAGTCAAGGAATCCTTTTTCTGTGCAGAAGGCATAGAGCTGGATGGGCATGCCGATCTGAGTAGGTTCGAGTTGGCGAACTACTAGGGTCATATCATTTAAAATTTTGGGATGCCGGCGTAAATAGGCCAAAAAGTAATGGCGGAATATGCCAATATTGGTTTGCTGGCGGCCGTTGCCAATGTTGCGCGTATCTGTGTTGGTGCGTCGGTTATATGCACCGATGGCCGCTTCTTTGCCTGTGATATACGGTTCGATGAGTTCAAGCGTTTTTAAACGATCCAGCATATCTCTATCGCAGAACTTGATGCTGGTGGTGTCGATCATGAGAGATCGAATCATGCGGCGACCGGCCGCTTCTTGCATGCCGCGCCAGTTTTTGAGCGCGTCTGTAATCAGCGCGTTGGTGGGAACGGCCGTCATAGAATAATCGAAATTTTGAATCTTGACTGTGGTTAATCCAACCTCTGTGACGGTACCGCTTACGTTGTAGCTGGGCATTTCTATCCAGTCACCCACAGCCAGCAGGTTGTTCCATGTAAGCTGAATCCCCGCGACCAAACCTCTTAGTGCATCTTGATAGATGAAAGAAAGGACGGCCGCAACTGCGCCAAATCCGGCCAGCGCCACAGTTAGACTTTCACCAACGGTTGCGGCGTAGATCAAAATGACCGCACCAACTAGCAACACAATCTTGAAAAGCTGAGCGAAAGCGGCTGTTGGCAGTTCTTTTGAAAAGGGGAGGGTCGAGACGTAGTCTCGAATGGCGTTGATGAGCCGATTTAGCGCAACAGCGATTGTGATGATGAGCAGAATGCCCACGACCTGCACCATGAGTTCAGCTGTTCCGGCTGGCCAGTTCTCATCGAACGAAAACGGAATCATTCCTCTAAAAATGAGCAGGGGTATGATCCAGCTCGCAACCTTCAGCACACCAGCGTCACTTAAGTGGTTGTCCCAATCAAACGCATTCCGGTGGATAAAACGGGTTGTAATGAAGTGGAGAAAACGCTCAGTGACGTTCCGTGCAAAACTGCAAATGATGATCGTGATGACAAGGCCACTGATAAGCGCAAAAAACCAAGCGGCATTTTCTGGCGTGCCATTTTGGGTCAATATGGAAAAGACGAGATCATACATGGGAATTAGAGTGTAAGGGTAAGAGGGGGATGGTCAGCTTTCACGGCCTGCTAGGTGAAGATCTTCTGCGCGTTCTTTCATCGCTTGCAGCACATTGCCGATATGTGTCCACAGTTCCAAATTTCCATCGAAGCACGCTTGGTTGAAATCTTCGGTCACTTCAATGACGTGATCGCGATCAACGCCACCGGCAAAGCGCTTGTCTTTCCACTTTTTCTTGACCGATTTAATGGCCATTTCGCGGATGTCGCCAGACGGCCGGACAAGTGTAGCTGCAACAAGAAGGCCGGTAATTTCATCACATGCTAGCAGTGCAAAGTCAATGGGTTTGGTCCGTTTAACCCCTGTACCCGCTTCAAAATGGGACAATACTGTGGTGATTGTATCTTCGTCGACGCCTCGCTCCCGTAAAATATCCGCACCTTTTATCGGATGCTCGTTCAAATTAGGATGTATTTCCCAGTCGAAATCGTGGACGATGCCGACCGCTTCCCAATACTTTTCGTCTTCG
>JBCCSO010000301.1:0-5959 GCA_039199965.1 Chloroflexota bacterium
GGCAAAACGCTCGATATGCGGGCCGAAGTAGGGCTGCTCACGCGCAACATCGTAATTCAGGCTCCTGAAGACGCCCTTGAAAACCAGTTTGGCGGCCACATTATGATCATGGAAACCGCTATGGCCAGAGTTGAAGGGGTTGAGCTGGTGCGCATGGGGCAAATGCGCAAGAAGGGGCGGTATCCGTTTCATTGGCATTTGGCCGGAGACGTAAGCGGACACTATCTAAAAAACAGCAGCATTCATACCTCGCAGCATCGCGCGGTGGCCGTTCACGGTTCCCACGGGGCACTAGTGGAAGGTGTGGTAGCTTACGACATTTGGTCACACGCCATGATCCCGGCCGAAGATGGAAACGAGTACAACAACACCTTTAAAGACAATTTGGTCATTCAGGTCAAAAATCTGTGGGACACCCCAGAAGGGGGCGACAACTTCGCCTTCGGCACCGGAGATAACAGCCGCATTGACAAAGCTTCGACGCAGAATGAAGGGCGCGCGGGGGGCTTTTGGTACATGAACCCGCACAACACCATCGTGGGCAACCACGTGGCCGGTGTGGAAAACGGGATGGGCTTTTTCCTTGATGTACCCAAGAAGAACTTCAAAGGCCGCACGGGCCCCATCGCTCCGGCCGTGTTTGATAATAATTCTGCCCACAGCATCACCGGTGTTACCGGCACGGGGCAGTATACCGGCCGGGCGCGCGGCATGGGTGTGTTTGCTCACGCAGACAAGCACTCAGACAAAAGCGAGATTCCGTATCCTGAAGGACACGCCATTGTTTCGTTTGATAATGTCACCATCTACAAGGTTGACTCCCAGTTTGCCACGTGGCTTGAAGAAGGACACACCCTCAACGACGCAATCGTGGCTGACTTCATGCGCATCGGCTTTGCTCCAAGAGGAGACGCGTCTGTTACAAATTCAGTCTTTGTGGGCAGCACCTCCAACACCATCGGAGAGGACGAGCTTGATCAGGACAAAAAAGCGGAAAGCTTCTTGCGGCTGATTACCCAGTTCACCAAAAACAATGGGGCGTACAAGAACATCACGGCCGTCAATCTCCAGTCAGCCATCGAGCTGTGGGACAAATACGGCCGTTCAACTGGTTTCTCAACCTTTGAGGGTATCTCACTAATTAACACCCCCGAAGCTTTAAAAATGTTGGCCAACAATGGTGAAGGAGAAGGGTACATTATTGATGTAGATGGCTCTCTCACCGGTACACCCAACACACAAATATCTTTAAAGGATGGCTCAGGCAGGACGGCTCCCCCACCGCCATTGCCCACGAGCGTGCAGTTTGGCACGGCCGCAACTGAAGAAACAGGCAGCTACTTAACGGCCGACTCGCTGAGTGTTTATACGTTTGACGATGACGGCCCGAATCAGAGCAGTTGCGATGCAGACTGCGCGGGCGTTTGGCCACCAGTGATGTTGCAGGATGGGTTGACGCTGGAGGCCCCGGCCGACATTTTGGGCAAGCTTGGCACATTTACCCGTGACGATGGCACGGTTCAAGTCACCTTCGACGGCCGGCCGCTCTATTTCTACATTGATGATGAGGTTCCGCGAGACACTATTGGGCACGGAAATGGGGACAAGTGGTTCCTGATCCTATTGGGCGAAAGCTAAACTCGAGTCGGTCCTTACGGGTCACTCAGTGTCATTAAGCTAAGCATGCTAATCGGTATTCAGTAGATCGGTAGGTCGGTCTTCAACGCCACCGACCTACTGATCCACCGAATATTGACTGACTAATTTTCACGAGCTTGATGACATTTACTGGTCACCGGCCACTGATCACAGAATCACCCCAGCCGCCCTTTGACCTGCTGCACGTGCCGCCGTGAAACCGGCACAATCGACTCTTTGACATCATCCATCTTGAGCTGATACCCACCTGAAAACCACGGGATCAGCTCGGCCACGGCCGCCAAGTTCACCAGATACCCTTTATGACAGCGGCAAAAACCGGCCGCGTCTAATCGCTCTTCAAGCTCTTTCAGCGTATAGCGGGTGATGTGCTCTGCCCCACCCTGTAGATTAACAAAAACCTGCTTATCTCGCGCCTCGATGTAGCTAATTTGAGTATACGGAATCAGCAAGCGATTTTCGTTGTCCCCGATCACCCACAGCTTTTCAAGCTTGGGCGGCTCCGGCCGTTCGTTCAAAAATCGCTGGATAAGGCTATTTTGCTGTTCTAGCTTTTGCTGCTCACCCAGCCGCTGCCGAATCTTGATTACCGTTTTCTCTAAGCGACGTTTTGAGAATGGCTTCACCACATAATCGAGCGCAGCTAGCTCAAACGCCTTAAGTGCGTGCTCGTCATAAGCGGTGGCAAAAACAATTAACGGAGCATCAGGCATTTCAGCCAGCAGTCCGGCCGTAGACAAGCCATCCCGCTGCGGCATGTTGATGTCTAAAAACACCACGTCCGGCCGGATACGAGACATAAACGTCAGCGCTTCATCGCCGTTGGTTGCCTCATAAAAAGTAGCCTCCGGCAATAGTTGCTCAAGCGTAAACCGCAGCTCTTGCCGTGTGGGGAATTCATCTTCTACCAGTAAAAAAATCATATGATTTACGATTTTAGATTTTCGATTGACGATTTTTGCATCGCCCAGTCATCCTTAATGTTTCCAGAAAACTCTGTGCTCTCTGTGCCTTAGTGTTTTTGATTAAGAGGGATTTTGACAGTCACTAAAGTACCTTTGCCTACTGAACTTTCAATCTGGGGGGCAAACTCAGATCCATACAGAGCAGCCAACCGCTCTGAACTATTTGATAAACCAATGCCTGAGCCTTTAGGCTGCGGATTATTTGTGTCAAACCCAATTCCATCATCTTCGATCTCAATCTCAGACACAGCACCATTCTGATTTGCCCTAATCGTAATCGTTCCACCACTAGCTTTGAGAGCAATGCCATGAATCACGCTATTTTCAACCAGCGGCTGCAGCACCAAGGCCGGTACCTGCATATTTAAATCAACCGCCTCATCTATATCAAACTTAACTGTCAGCCGTTCACGCAAACGAGCCTGTTCGATAGCTAGATACGCCTTCACCGTATCGAGCTCTTCCTCCAGCGTTACAAACGGCTCAGATCGTAGGGCCGTATGGAAAACGTCTGACAAATCATCCAGCAGGTCATAAGCCGTCTCAGGACTTGTGCGCGCATGGTATTTGATTGTGCTTAACGCGTTAAACAAAAAGTGTGGATTAATTTGGGCACGCAAAGCTTTTAGCTCCGCTTGAGACTGTGCCCCTTCGGCCGCCACCAGCCTCTTTTCGGCCGTGCGGCCGTTCGCCTGCTGCACCAAAAAGCCAAACAGCATCATTACTAGCCCTGTGATGATGGTTCCCGGAATCTCATCGATCATGGAAAATCCAGTGCCATGCACAAAAAAAGTTAGTAGCGCAGACAGCCACTCAAACGCAGCCCCAATTAAAAACCAATGCTGTGGCTTAAGCTGATAAATTGGCACCGGCCGCCAGAGACCCAAAATAACACTCCCCCAAACCATCACCAGCAGTGAGATTTCGAAAATCGTTAGTACGATTAGCTCACCCATATGTGCAAAATCATCAAACGGCCGCTCAGCAAAGTAAGCACTGACTGTGTAGAAAACAACCGTTGCTAAGCTACTCCCCAGCCCCCAGCGCCAACCGCCTATCAAACTGCAAAATAAAACGATAGCCAAACCGTTTGTGACTGAAATATCAATATCTTCATTAAGCCACACAGTCGCCATAAGCTCGAGAAAAAGAATCACCCCCAACCCCCACATCACCCACCGGCCGTCATTGGGCTGAGCTGTTTCAGGGGTGACAACCCGCTGAAATGGGCCCCTTGAACTAAGGAAAAATAAACCGATGAGCGGGATAAACATCCGCTGCATGCCTAGTCCAAGCAGTTCTGTCTCAAAGAAGAAGTCCTCCTGAGAAAACGTCCAAGCGTTTGCCCCATCCTCTAGCCGGATAAAGACGCAAACGATAAATAGCAGGATTGTTGCACCCGCCGTCCATGCTATACGCATCTGCCTGCTGGGTTGTGAAAGCATTTTAGAAGTGGTTTGAGCCATCCCGAACAATGTTAACACAGGCTGAAAAAGTTAGATGACCGTTCATCAGGAAAAATCGACCACTCATTTTCAGGTTGTCCCTAACCCATATCTTTTTTCTATCTAGATTTTTAAGCTAAGTGAGATTGATATTTTCAAGCGGCCGGCAATTCAAGCTGAGACGCGAAGAAAGCTAATTTATTTGGAGAAATGATAATGAATAAGAAACAAAAATTAGGTTTAACAGGATCTGTTGCTCTAGCCATAATGGGCGTGTCCTCAATGGCCTTTGTAGGCAACAGCCCGCTCTATGATGTTCAGCCCGCGATGGCACACGTGATGATGGAAGACCATGGCCATGCGATGAGTGAGCACACGATGGAATCAGATTTGCACAGTGGGCACAACATGCAACCAGAACACGACATGTCCGATGTGAGTCATCAAATGCACCACACGCCGTCCATTCATAAGCCTGAAAATGCATCACACACGGCCATCACTTCTGGCAACTGGAGCTCAGCCAGCACGTGGCAAAACGGCTCTATTCCGGCCGCTGGTGACACCATCGCCATTCCGCAAGATATTGTGGTTACCGTAGACGGCAAAGTGGCCCCTAAATACAAAAGCATCGCCATTGATGGCGCGTTACGTTTTGCTACTGACGTCAACACAGAGCTGTGGGTGGACACCATCACCAGCAGCATGACGGGCAGGCTTGAAATCGGGACACAGGCCAACCCGATTGATGCGAACGTAACCGCCCGAATCGTGTTTGTCGACAACGGCCTCATCGACCGGAATGCGGACCCTAAACAGGTCGGCCGTGGTGCCGTCCTATCAGGTCCAGTTGAGGTAGTGGGCGCACAGAAAACCCATCGCATTACCGCAGGCACCTTCCCAAAAGCAGGCGATTCAGAGTTAGTTCTTAGCAGTGTGCCAACCGGCTGGCGCGTGGGTGATCAACTGATCATCACCGGGTCACAGGGAAAAACCAGCGACGAGGTCCGCACTATCACGGCGATCAACGGAGCAACGATCTTGCTCGATAAACCACTGTCATTGGACCATGTTCCACCCAAAGCAGATTTGAATCTTTGGATCGCAAACAGCTCCCGTAATGTGATCTTTGAGTCTGAAAATCTCGAAGTTCGCCACCGAGGCCACATGATGTTCATGCATCAGTTGGACGTACAAATTCATAACGCTCGTTTTTATGGGCTCGGCCGCACAGACAAAACGATAGAACTTGATGATTTTGAGTATGAACTGCTCGACACGGCCGCCAATGATGGGCCGTCCCCCATTGACTTTACGGTGGTTGAAGGACCGGCTAACAACATTCGCGGCCGGTATGCCATCCACTTCCATCGCGGCGGCACCGCACCGGGCACAATCCCGGCCGTTATCAAAGGCTCAGTCGTTGAAGACTCGCCCGGCTGGGGCTTTGTCAACCATTCATCTAACGTCGATATGGTCGACAATGTCTCATACAACATTCAGGGGGCAGGCTTCTACACTGAAGCCGGAGACGAAGTAGGTTCAATGGTCGGCAACATCGCTATCCGCACCGTCAACAGTGCTTTTAGGCTTGATGATGAAGGAGCTATCGATCCTGACCTAGGGCTAGAACGAGGTGACTTTGGCAACGACGGTGACGGCTTTTGGCTGTCTGGCACCCGGGTTGCAGTCATCGACAATGTCGCGGCCGGAGCTTCTGCGCACGGCATCATCTTCTGGGTCGATGGCTTGATCGAGCCCGACACCGGCCGGGCTAAGGTCAAAGTCAGCGAAATCGAAAACGGTCACCTCATTAGCAATCGTGACACCATTCCGGTCTGGTGGGCCCCCATGGCCGAAGTGCGTGACAACGAATCTTATGGTGCAACC
>JBCCSO010000302.1:0-5955 GCA_039199965.1 Chloroflexota bacterium
GCACCACTGGCCAACGCTAAAAGCAAGGATAGCCGCGTTCAAACCGGACATTGTGCACATGGATGAGGAGCCGTACAACTTGGCTACGTGGCTGGCTCTGCGCGCGGCTAAACAGGCGGAAGCTAAGTTTCTCTTTTTCTCTTGGCAGAACATTCTGCGCCAGTATCCTCCCCCGTTTCGCTGGATGGAGCAGCAGGTTCTGGGGCAGGCTGATTTTGGCATTATGGGGAATCGAGACGCGGCAGACGTGTTTGCAAAAAAGGGGTTCAACGGCCCGCATGTGATTATTCCACAGTTTGGGATCGATGTGGATGTTTTTAAAAATAGAGAGAAAAGAGTAGAAAGTAGAGAGGGGGGCAAGGCCAAGAATATTGGATTTGCGGGTCGGTTGATTAAAGGAAAGGGAGTTGATTTACTGCTGGATGCGGTTGCTCAATTACCTAAATCTATATCTTGGGAAGTTTTGATTGCGGGTGAGGGACCTGAAGAGAGCAATCTGAAAGCACAAGCTCAGCAGTTGGGTTTAGACGATCAAGTAAAGTTTGTTGGCCGGAAGGGATCGAGTGAAATGCCGGGCTTTCTGCAAAGCCTTGATGCCTTGGTCTTACCATCCCGCACACTGCCCAATTGGAAAGAGCAGTTCGGCCGGATCTTGGTTGAAGCGATGGCGTGCGGTGTGCCTGTGATTGGCTCAGACTCAGGAGAAATTCCCCACGTGATTGGTCAGGCCGGTGCCGTGTTTGAAGAAGGTGATGTCGCTGCGCTGGCACAGAAACTGGAGCATATTTTCACGGCCGATACAAGTGCAATGGCCGAAGCTGGAAGGGAGCGCGTGCTGGCGCATTTCACACAAGACATCATCGCGGCCGAAACCATCAAGGTTTATGAGCAGCTAGTGGATGCCTAGCACTAAATATTCTAAAGATGTTGTATCGCTTCGCTTACGTGAGGAATATTGAGCACCTGTACTGAGCTTGCCGAAGTGTGTCGAAGGGTAATCTGGCAGTCTCCAGAATCTCAACTTATACGCTTTACGAAAGATTGGGCCAACCACAAAAAGTGAACCGATTTCGTTTGAAGAAAAATCACAGTCGGCTGTGCCTAGTTCACTTAGTAAAAAGCATCAAGCGGTTGAAACGGGTTGCTTGATTCATGTGGAATTACGTGATATTGGCCTTGCAAAACACGTTGTGAAACCCAGTTAGTCCATGGTTCGATTGGATCAGCCAGCCTGCTCAAATCACCCTGTGAAAAATATCCGGCTGCATCTGTCTCAACGCTGTCAGGGATTGGGTTACCCTCAAGCGGTTCACACAAATAGGTGATACCAATCGCCTGCTGCCAATCTAGATTTTGGATTCCAATCAGCCCTTTGACCTTGACCGAAACACCCGCCTCTTCGAGTGTTTCGCGCACGACCGCCTGATTTGGGAACTCCCCAGCGTCAACCAGCCCCCATGGTGTACTCCACTGCCCTTCCAGTGATGTCCCTTTTGCCTGTCGTACCAGCAAAGCCCGATCATCCTTCACAACAAGTGCCCCCACACAAATCACGTTTTTGGGTGGCCAGTCTGCAACCAATTGCAGGTCTTCGGCCGAAAAACGATTTTGCTCGAGCCGCTTGTCAAAGCGCATTTCAATTCCCTGCTTCACTTCATGCATGATGTTGTAATGAGCCGCAATTTGAAGGGCACAGCCGATCACGTCCTGAATTTCTTTTGCCATTTTCACAGGATCAGGCTCGCCATGCTTTGCTGGTTTGGCTCCGCTTTGTTCAAAAATGTGCACCTGTTCAGCTAGCTCACCCGCTTCTTCCAATAAACGGGTCATAATCCGAAACGGGTTATCCCCGGCCGGGAATTGCCGATCTAAATCTAGGTTAATCAACTCAAGTTTTTCAAGGTAATTCATAGCGGTAGTCTTTAGTTTTTAGAGGCAGGTAGCATTAGCCGTGAGTGCATCGAATATATAAACGAGCATCTACCTCTTTAACTCGAAATCCAAACTTCTTCTTTGCCCGCCATTTTGGCCAAATAAATAATCTGCCCCACGTGCTGCGCCTCGTGAAATTGAAAATAGCCTAGGCTGTCACCCTGTGTGTTGCTGCCGTACCCTGATGGCTGACACATATCCTCATACGTCATGTTGTTGAGTCCAGCCAAGAGCCGTTCTTGTGACAAATTGAAGTCTAATAACAGCTTCTCCAGCCTGAACACGTTTGGCCCATCGTCCCCCCAATTGGATGAGCCGAACCGATAGGATGTTCGCTCTTCCGTTGACCAGACCGGCTCCTGTCCCACCTTTTGCAGCGCCATCGTTCTAGAAGATATGATGTGTCCTAAAACCCAATTAAGGCAGTTAGCTTCAAAAGGAAGTTTAAAAAGACTTTCTGAATGCGTCATGCCCTTCAACTGCTTATTGACCAACTCAGCGTTGTAGCCAAATGTTTTGATTAAAGCTTGTGGATGAATCATGAACAGATTATACCTGATCGGTATAATAAAGTTGTTCCGATATACCGCACTCTCCGTAAGCGTTTGACAACATATGAAATTTCAAGATTTGAGCTTATGCTAGAATAAAACTTATGGAAAAGTGGACAAAACTTAGTGGGTACGCCAAATATTCGTGGATCGTCTTAGGCTACACAATCCTAGTCATTTTGTGGGGTGCATTTGTGCGGGCTACCGGCTCTGGAGCAGGCTGTGGTAGCCATTGGCCCACCTGTAACGGTGAGGTTATCCCCCGGCCGGAATCGATAGAAACTGTCATTGAGTTTAGCCATCGCCTGACCAGCGCCATTTTAGGGCCGATGGTGATCGCGCTCGTTTATTTTGGGTGGCGTAAGTACGGCTGGTCCCATCGCGTGACCTACAGTGCTATTTTGACCCTGATCTTCGTCATAATTGAAGGCGGGATTGGCGCGGCACTGGTTGTTCTTGAGCTGGTGGCTGACAACCCTTCAAGTGCCAGAGCGATATGGATGGGTGCACACCTGATAAATACACTCATTTTACTAGCTTTCAACACGGCCAACTCTTACTGGGCCAGCGGTGGCCCGCCGTTCCGTTTGAAAAACAACCCGTCTTTGGCTAGTGCGCTGGGCATAGGCATGATTTTGCTCATGATTGTAAGCGCCTTCGGAGCGATCACAGCTCTGGGGGACACGCTTTTCCCGGCCGAATCATTTGCGGAAGGGGCGGCCGCCAAGTTTGACCCAGAAGCCCACTTCAGCGTACGGGCTCGTATCTGGCACCCTGTGATTGGTGTGGGGGCCGTTATCTATTTGATCACTATCTTCTGGACAAACGAAGAATTTTGGGCAAATCCAACCCGTATCTTTTGGACAAAGGTTAATATTTGGATATTGGTCATTCAAATATTTGGTGGTGTAGTGAATGTCTTGCTGGCAGCCCCCGTCTGGAAACAGTTGATGCACCTACTTTTGGCTGACATGGTGTGGATCGCGCTGATTATTATCACCATTGAAAGCCTATCGACTGCCGAAATTCCGCAGGGCACTCAGGATGCGGAAACGTACGCCATGGCAACTGGAGACTAGAGCTGTCTAACTCTAGATATTAGAGCGTTGACCCTGTCGGAATGCCTACGTTTTCGAGCAATTCTTTTACTGAGTTAGGGACATTTTCCAAGTAGATGGCCGAATGACGATCTGTGTCTTTAAAGTAAGCACCCATCTGGCGCAGAGCGCCGTGTCCTCCCGCTATTTCTGGAGCCTGTTGCCCGCTGAAAATTAGCTCAAGAACATACAGCGCAAACAAACCAGATGTAGAAATATCTTCAACCTGCGCCATGTCAATGGTCATGTTTTTGAAGCCAAATGCATATGCTTGCTGTCCAACTTCAATGAGACTGGCGTAGTTTTTATGGTCGATGGTACCGCGCGGCTTTACAAAATTTTTGACGGCCGGTTTTGAGTAAACAACAGGGGTTTTTGCCTATGTGGCTGTAGACCAAAATTTAAAGAAAATACAATCAGATCATTTCCATTTCGTTTGCCCAATTCTATGGGATGCGCAAACTCGATCTGAAGGTTCCCAGCTTTGACAAGCCTAGCCTTAAAAAGAAAGAGCAATCCCAACGAGCACGATCAAAACGCCAAAAATCAAAGTCCCTGTCAAAATCAGATTCCGTCTATCTTGTTTTTGCTGATCAACCTTGTTGCGCAATATGTCTGCCCGCCGCTCCATTTCAATCCTCTGGAACTCAGCCATACGCTGCTTAGAAACCGCTTCTTGCTTAGCCCGCACTTCTCGTATCTGCTCTATGCGAGTGGCCTTGTGACGCATCGTTTGTTCATGAAACCCCTTTATCGTTACATCGATCAAATCCATCGATACACCACAAGATTTGCAGTACTCATCCCCGGCCCAATTGGTAGTTTTGCACTTGCCACATGTACGCGTCAAAGCCACGCCACACACACCACAATTGTCAACCTCATCTTTGTAGTAAGCATTACACTTATGACAAAGGTGGCCTTCCAATAAAAAATTGCTGTTGCAGGCTTCGCAACTGATGGTGTTGTTACTATGATTCTGAAGGTTAATAGGGGCTAGGCAGTTTGGGCAAGCGATTTCAACTAGATCAAGCATAGGACGTTTAAGTTACAACTTTAAAGTGACGATTGACAGGTTTTAAATCATAAACGGCCACACGTTGCTAAAACAATGGGATTTTACTCCTCTGGTTGGCGATCCGGCCGGAGAGTGATCTAATCTGAATAAGGACTATTCACAGCAACAGGGAACATTCATCCATGCTTGATTTTGACAACACCATCACTCCAAACGATATTCACTTGGTTGAGTCAATTGCTAAAAACTATTTGGGCTCACTCGACTCACCACCTATCAACATCCCCGTTGGTAGCGTCAACAAAGTGTTTAGAGTTGATATTCAAAAACAGCCATACATTTTTAGACTGAGTCAGGACCCATGTAAAAACAAAGTTCAAGAGTATGAAAAAGAGCGCTGGTGTGCTCAGCAGGCCCACCAAGCGGGTATTCATACGCCACTGGTACTTGAAGTTGGTATATTTGAAAATACCGCTTTTATGATTCAATCGTTTGTAGAAGGTGAGCTGTGCACAAAAGAAACCCTAGACAAGATGTATATCTGGGAAGCGCTTGGTAGGAGTCTGTCAAAAATTCATGCCATCCGAACAGAAGGGTACGGCATGGATCTTGTTGATCCAGAAAACAACCGATTTTCGCAATCGTGGGATAAGTGGTTAGATCACAACATCCATGCGATAAATCCTGACGATCCACTCCTAGAACTAGGGTATGTAAACGCAAATGAACATAAGTCCATGAAAGAATGTTTCTTGTCGATCAAGGCGCACGACTGGCATTTTGGTCTGTTCCACGGAGATGTCTCTCTGCGCAATGCGATTCTTGGTGATAATGGAATCGTGACAATTATCGATTGGGGATGTGCAGGTTCGAAGATTGTGCCGTTCATTGATTTTGCGCAAATAATCAAGTCAGAACGGCCGACTTTGAAAGAGTTTGGTGCTTTTTTGTTTGGCTACGGCATTGAAACGCAAATGATGCCCAGTGTGCAACAAAAAATTAATCAAATCGCACTGTACGCTGCTACAGATACGCTGAGGTGGGCGATTGATCATAAGGTTGTAGCTAGAAATCGCTACATTGCGAGCTTGAGGTGGGCTCTCGACCTGTATCTTGGCAAGATAGAGTGGCACGCTGCTCCTTACCATGAGGAGTACGGGTTGAAAAACTTGCGCTAGTACTGCGCGGCGCAAGTAATCATCAAGTTCAAATCACACGCAGTACTCTCTACAAAGGGGATGAGCACATTTCAACCTGCTGGTTATTTATGCCCCTTTGTACTAGTTTGGAGCCTATAAGCACGAGCCAAGCTCAATCTTGACAACTTGACAAGATAAGGTGTAATCTACCGGTATGA
>JBCCSO010000303.1:0-5954 GCA_039199965.1 Chloroflexota bacterium
AGCTAGGAGTGTTGCAGTAGGCGCGGGTGAAGTTCCGCCCACTGGCGGCCAGTTTGTCTAGATGGGGTGTTTGAACAATCGGGTTGCCGCCAAAGCCGGTGCGGTCCGGCCGGAGTTGGTCTGTGAGGATAAATAAGAAGTTGGGTTGGGATTTCATAAAATTAGTCGGGCTTGGGCAAATGGTTCGTTTGTTGTAGCGACTGCCGAGACGCTGAGGCTGATGAGATTTTTGAAACCCAATAGCCCAGAGCAATCAGGTTTGTAGGGGTTAGGCATTTTCGTTTCTGATCATGCAAACGTCTACATCAATAAGAGAAAATGTCTCACCCCGATGGCTTTGAAATTATTCTATCAAGGTGAGATACTCGCATTTACTCTTGCCATTTTTCAGACATTTTCATGCGAATGCCCACAGCCTACATTTCTAAATTACGCACAAAGTAATGCCACCAAGTTTGACCCAACTATTGTCAATTTACAAAAAAAGATGGAAGATCAAACTGATGAACAAAGAGTAGAGAGACGAGAGTAAAGGGTAGAGAGATTCACTCTGAGCAAGCACCGCGAGCGAACTCTACTCTCTTGTCTCTTATCTTTTTAAGGAGAGATTATGGCGACACCAGAATTTGTTAAAGAGCACAATGCAAAGCATATGATTCACCCAATGGCGCATCAGGCACCGTTGCAATCAGAAAAACCGCCCAAGATTATCAGTCAGGGGGATGGGGTGTATGTAACCGATGTAGATGGCTCAAAGATGGTAGACGGTGTGGGCGGCCTGTGGAACGTCAATGTGGGGTACAACCGGCCGGAAATCAAGCAGGCAATCATGGATCAGCTCGACAAAATCCACTACAGCTCGCTGTTTGGCACCATGACCAACGAGCCCGCCATCGAACTATCGCACAAGCTGGCCCAAATGGCAGCCCCAGAAGGAATGAAGCGCACCTTCTTTTCATCCGGTGGCTCTGACGCCATTGAAACCGCGCTGCGCTTGGCCCGCGTCTATTGGAAATCAGTCGGGCAAAAGGATCGCTACAAATTTATTTCGCTCAGGGGCGGCTATCACGGCACCCATTTTGGCGGGGCGAGTATCAATGGTAATACTATCTATCGGCGCAACTTTGAACCGATGCTGCCCGGCTGTTTTCACGTGCAAAACCCATACTTGTACCGGAATCCGTACGGTATTACCGATCACGAAGAGCTGGGTGAAGTGTGCGCCAAAGTATTGGAAGAGGAAATCTTATTTCAGGGACCGGACACCGTTGCGGCCTTTATCGCTGAACCGGTGCAGGGTGCGGGTGGATTGATTGTGCCGCCCCCCAACTATTGGCCCCGCGTTCGGGAAATTTGCACCAAGTATGACGTGGTGCTTGTGTCAGACGAAGTGGTAACAGGCTTCGGCCGGACCGGTACGATGTTTGGCGCCCGCACGTGGGGAATTAAGCCGGACATGATGACCTTCGCCAAAGGGATCAACTCAGGGTATGTCCCGTTGGGAGCCACAATGATCAACGAAAAGATCGAAGAAGGGCTGCTCAAGAACGAAGACACGTTTGGGATGGTGATGCATGGCTACACTTATTCTGGCCATCCGGTAGCCTGCGCGGCCGCCATCCCCAACTTAGAGATTGTGGAAAATGAAGATATTCCGGGCAATGCGGCCGCACGTGGGGATTATTTCTACAACAAACTGGCTCCATTTATCGACCGCTTTAAATCTGTGGGAGATGTGCGCGGCAAAGGGCTGATGCTCGGCATCGAGATGGTGTCTGACAAAGAGGCAAAAACCCCGCACGACCCTCAGTTTGGTCAGCAGGTTGCGGCCATCGCGCAAAAAGAAGGAGCGATGGTGCGCGCTTCGGGCCACAAGATTATTTTGTCCCCACCGCTTGTCATCAACAACGATGAGATCGACGTGATTGTAAATGCGCTCGATGTGGCATTTTCAGAACTAGATCGATAGATCAACGCTCAGACTATGGTCCAAAAAATCGTCACTATTATCGCTCAAGTCGTGACCTGCCTTATCCTGCTGTCGGTTACGTTTATCGCCATTCCAGTCGGCAACGGCTGGGAGATCCCTTTTCTGGCCGCCTTTTTTACCCTCGGTATTTGTTTGGTTGGATGGGGTGTTGCCAAGCTGTTTAGAGCTGAATTTAGTTTATCAGTCAGAGAGATTGTGATCATCCTGATCTGTAGCGGATTAGGGACAACAATTTTTTTAATTCCGGGCATTTTCGGTTTTTGGCTGTATCTACTCCCAGCGGCCGGGGCTATTCTAGGTTATCAATACTTGAAATGAATGAAATGATTGAGGAACCGGAAAAAGGATCGATAGAAAATTATCTGACTGAAATGCCAAAAGCCGAGCTGCACATTCATCTGGAAGGCTCGCTCAGCCCAGAGACGATCGTCAGCATAACGCAGCGGAATCAATTAGACTACTTCCGCACCATTGAAGAGGTACAGGAATCGCTGGCAAACCGGCCGCCCGGCCTAATGGGATTTTTAGAGCATCACTTTAAGTCTCAAGAGGTGATGCAGACCCCACAGGACTTTTATGATGCGACGACCAATCTGATCAAAACGCTCAATGACAACAAAGTCGTTTATGTTGATCTCTTCTTTGACCCGCAGGTTCACACCTCACGCGGCATACAGTTTGGCGCATTTTTCGAAGCCATCGACGCGGCCCGCCGGGATGCTAGAAAGCAGCATCAAACTGAGGTACAGCTGATCATGTGCGCCAATCGGGAACGGAGCGTTGAAGGTGCCTTCGAAATGCTGGACCAAGCCCAACCCTACAAAGATAAAATACTAGGCTTTGGGCTAGACTCTGGCCCCGAATACGGCAATCCTCCTATTAAGTTTAAGGATGTTTTTGCGCATGCCAGAGGAGAGGGTTATTTCATCACTGCCCATCACGATGTTGACGTCAGAGATTCGGTCAAGCATATGTGGCAGTCGATGAATGTCATTCAGATTGATCGCATTGATCACGGGCTCAACTCATTGGAAGATCCTGCCCTGATTCAAGCATTTATCGAACAAGAGATGTGCCTAACCGGCAGTCCGGTCAAACGATCAACTGACCCTGATTTGCAGGATGTGGCTCGCATCACGGCACTCGACAAGGCGGGCGTTTCTGTTTCGGTCCATTCAGACGATCCTGAAGAGTTTGATAGCGGCTATTTGACCAATATGCTCATCTTGTTTCAGCGGTCGAGCGGTTACTCAAAAGCGGACATGACTCGGCTAATGCTAAATGCGTTTAAGGGAATCTGGATTGAGCCGCAAAGAACGAACTATATCAGTCAGTTAAAGCGGTATGCGGAGGCGAGTGGTGTATCTTGGTCGGCCGTTTTGCGTCAGTAACCAATTTTCTGAGACCAGTCAGGCTTTTAAAAACTAACTGGTCTACTGGTCTATTGAGGGGGGCCTACCAGAGAAAACAAATGAACAAAGGCAAATGTTTGTGTGAGAAAGTTCGGTTTCAAGTCAGCGGTAGCTTTGGCGAGGTTCGCTACTGTCACTGCTCACAGTGTCGCCGGATGACCGGAACAGCGTTTTCGGCCAACGCCAAGGTCAAGCTAGAAGCGTGGAAACTCACGGCCGGAGCAGAGCATGTAAAGGAATTTGAGCACAAGCCGGGTATTTTCAGAGGATTTTGCTCGAACTGCGGCTCTCCTGTCTACTCAAGATTGG
This sequence comes from Chloroflexota bacterium, assembly GCA_039199965.1. Lineage (GTDB taxonomy): Bacteria > Chloroflexota > Anaerolineae > Promineifilales > Promineifilaceae > WTJY01. Next base: position 3,712 of record JBCCSO010000303.1, read on the forward strand.
CTTGGGACCCAGATCATATCCGGGTCCGTTTGGGCACATTTGAACAGGTGAATCAGGTTGAAATCACGGGTCATGTGTGGGTCTCGTCCAAGGCCAATTGGTACAATATTGAAGATTCATTGACCTGTTATGCAGAAGCTTTTCGATCGTGATTCGTGTTGCGTGAATGTTTACTGTGTTAGATTCGCGGAATACCCAACACGTCAAAAGTAATCAAGCAGAAAATCAACTCAATTCATCCAAAAAAGAATAAAAAGTTTATGAAATTCACAACAAAAATAGCAATCGTCGTGGCCGATGACCTAGCAAGCTGGCAAAAATTCAACGTCGTTGCATTTCTAACGTCGGGCATCATCGGTGCCACAGAAGACATCATGGGTAAGCCATACATCGATGGGTCTGGGCAAACGTACAACTCATTGTGTATTCAGCCGATGGTTATCTTGAAAGCCAGTCGGGAAAAGCTAAATACGTTTCTAGCCCGGGCGGAGCGGCGGGGCGTAAAAGCGGGTATTTACATCGAAGATATGTTTAGCACCGGCCATGACGCGGCTAATCGAGAAACGGTGACGAAATATCAAACAGCCGACTTACCTTTGGTTGGTATCGCGGTCCGAGCAGACCGCAAAGAAGTCGACAAAATTTTTAAGGGTGCCAAATTGCACGAGTAAAATAGCGACTAAATTAAATGATTATCATGAAAGTCAAGGCCTGCATAAATTAGCCCAAAATACCAATTTATGAGTTGTGTGGAATTTAGTATCTTGTTAATTCAATAAAGTAAAAAAGTGTAAGTTGATTCCAAAATAGCCCCTAGTTGAAAAGCCCGCGGTAGCTTTATGCATGAACGTAGAGAATAAATTTTTAAACTGGATTATTTCAGCACCTAAATATGATGATTGGCCGACTCAGTTCGGTGCTCAAGCCTTAAACTTAACCTACTTGTTGGCGATCCCCTTTACTATTGTTTTCCTAATTTCTTTCTGGCCAAGGCAGGATTGGAGCAATTTTTCACTGGTTGGCATTTTCCTATTAGCCTCAATTTATGGACTCCTTTTATTGAAGCGCGGGCGGATGCGTCATTCCGTCACAATCATTACAACAGCCTTGATGCTAACCCTAACCACCAGCATCACCCTTGATTTAGGATTAAACGACATTGGTATATATGCCCTCTTTCCATTTTTGGTCATTTTTTCATACTTTGCCGAACGTCGCCCCCTAACAATTATCGGGGTACTGCTTATTGCTTGGATTTGGGTTCTGTTTATACTGGAACAGTCCGGATTTTACGCAGACAGAATCAGCCCACTTAGTTCTGTCGAACGCGCGCTTTCAATCAGTTTATGCCTGAGCATTGCAGTGATTCTGCTTCAAGTCTCATACAGCCGCATCAACTCCATTAATGACAGTTTGCGAGCCGCTAAGAAAGGTGCCGAAGACGCAAATATGGCCAAATCAAATTTTTTAGCCACCATGAGTCATGAATTGCGCACCCCGCTCAATGCAATTATCGGCTACGGGGAAACCTTACAAGAAGAAGTTGAGGAAGATGGATTTGAGGACTATCACATTGATGATCTTCACAAGATCACGGATGCCGGCCGAAATTTATTAGACATGATCAACAGCATTCTTGATCTAGCAAAAATAGAGGCGGCCGCAGAAAACATCAGGTACGCACCATTTTCAGTTTCAGCTTTGTTGAATGAAATTGAGATACAGACTGCACCGATTGTTACAAAAAACAGGAATCAACTGCATGTCAAAAACCTGCTACCTGCCAACGAAGATTTTATGCAGTCTGATCGTGATCGAGTCATGCAAATATTGCAGAACCTGCTGAGCAATGGGTCTAAATTCACTCAGGATGGACAAATCACGCTGACCGTATCTGCAGAACACAACTCTTTAGAACCTGTAATCGTTTTCTCTGTAGAGGATACGGGCATTGGAATTCCTGAAGAGGCATTAGAAACGATTTTTAGCCCTTTCTATCAGGTTGATGGCAGCAAATCCCGCCGTTTTGAAGGCACCGGCCTTGGCTTATCCATTGCACAAAATTCGGCCAGACTGCTGGGGGGCAGAATTGAAGTCGCAAGTGGAATTGATCAAGGATCAACGTTCAAATTGATCCTACCGGCCGCGGCTTACGCATTAGACAAAGTGGCCTAGAAAAATGCGTCCAAGTCTGCTTTGGTCGGCATGGCAGATTGCGCGCCTGACTGCGTCACGGAATAAGC
>JBCCSO010000304.1:0-5940 GCA_039199965.1 Chloroflexota bacterium
CTCAAGATGTTTGATGGGAGAGTTCTCTGAAGGTGGCCCCGGTGGTGGCGGAGGTGGCCAAGGACCGGGCCAGTAAGCTTTTATTGGGGGAGCCTACCAACTGGCTGTGCCCTACATAACCCTTTCTGCTATGTGTGCCAAACAAGTGAATTAAGTTTGAAATAGACGTGTCTATTACATGTTTAACTTTCACTCTTATTCAAAACTGATGTTAAGCGGAGCGTCATTTGAAGAAAGTTACAAAATTTCACTCATTTTAATCGCCCCACAATCCAAAACTGATGTATATATGCGGTTGTAATTCATCGCAAGTTGGCATCCTACACTCGAACTGCATGAATTGCCTCGGAGCAAACAATTTGATGATAAAGGGTATTTTGAGGGAGTATCGACTGAAATTTATGGCCATTAACAATTCATTTCTTGCTGATTTTGCGAAGGTTAGCATAGATTCAAAACTCATTACGATACATGCGGGTCGAGAGAGTTTTATGGCCACAAAACCTCAAAATGATTAAATCTCTATATAGAAGGATATTCCCCACGTATCAGCTTGAAGAGACCCAGCTTTCAGTAGAAAAGGAACGCATACTCTACTTTTTACTGATTCCTTTGTTCGGTTCTTCACTGGTGCTAGGCATTATTGGGCTTTTCAGAACAATGTCTTTGCGCGAGGGGGTTGGAATTAGCTTTATCTCTGCTGCGTTCTTCTTCTATCTTTTAGCCGGTGTCAGAAAGGGCCGACTGCGCTTACCTAGCTATCTGATACCCGCCGCGATAATCTTGTTTGCAACATTTGCTGGTTTAGAGGATGGCTACTTTGCGCCGCGTCATATCACCGCTTTGTTTCTAGGCATTATTATTGCCAGCGTCTTGTTGAATGAGGCCGCCATTATCGGTTTTGGGATTCTTTCATTAATTCCTATCATGCTCGTGCCGTATCTTGAGTATCAAGGGTCGTTACCGACACCTGATCTGGATAGCTTGGGTACACGACTTTCGATTATTGTTTGCATTTGGCTGATGGTGATTTTTCTACTCCGGTTCGCTGTGAACAATATTCAGCGCTCGGCCGAGGCCGCTAGAAAAAATGCGGAAAAATTGGAAGTGCAAAACCAAGAACTGCTGCGCATTCAATCTCAATTAGAAAAACGATCAGCAGACTTGTTCCGTTTGAACGAAGAGTTACAAGGGGAAGTCAAACAGCGAGAAGCTGTCAGCCAAGCTCTCTTGCAGAGCCAAGAATTTAGCCAGCATATTCTCCATGCAATCCCTGATTTAATTTTGCATATCAAAGATGGGTTGCGTATTACCGATATCAAACTACCCTCAGATGAATTGGAAAAGCCCATTTTTAATCTTGATGAAAAATGCAGAGGGAAAAATTTAGCTAACTATTTTCCTGAGGCAATTCGAAGAAGCTGGGCGGACCAGATTCAGCATGCTACTCGATCAAAAGAGGAGCTTTTTTTGGAATATGCAGTTCACACGAATGCTGATGACAAAATAACTTATGAAGCCAGAGTGCTGCCCTCAAAACAAAACGAAGCTATCTTAATTTTACGGGACAGCACGATCCAAAAGAGAAAGGAACTGGCCCATCAGCGCTCTCAGCGCTTAGAAAGTATTGGTGTTTTAGCTGGCGGGATCGCCCACGATTTCAATAACCTGCTGACTGGTATTTTGGGACAAGCCTCAATTGCACTGGTTAAGCTTGAAAGAGAAGTTGATCCTACCAAACATATTGAGCGGATGGTGCTTGCCGCAAAACGAGCGGCAGACCTAACCCGGCAATTGCTCGCTTATTCGGGCAAAGGGCAATTTTTAATTCAGCAGATCAACATCAATCAATTTATACGGGAAAGTGTCTTTTTACTTGAGACCATCATCCCTAAAAACGTAAAGCTCAACGTGGAATACTGTGATACTGAGTGTGCTATTGCCGGGGATGAAGGGCAGATTCAGCAAGTCATTTTGAATTTACTATTAAATGCTAGTGACGCACTAAATCAAAGCGATTCACCGACGAGTGACCCTCAGATAAATTTAAAAATAGAACAAGTTATTTTTGATGAAGATGTAGAAGACGCGAATATAAAAGAGAATTTGTCGCAAGGGGAGTATGTGGCTATTTCTATTCAGGATAATGGCCCCGGTATTCCAACTGATATTATTTCAAGAATTTTTGAGCCTTATTTCTCGACGAAAGGTTTAGGGCGTGGGCTAGGGCTGTCAGCTATATTGGGCATAATCAAAGGGCTAAACGGGGGGATTACGGTCGATAGCAACGAAGGGTTTGGGACTCGCTTTACTATTTATATTCCCAGCTATCCGATCAATGCAACGCCTATCGAAAAGAAAGCTGGTCAATTTGCCACAGCGATGAAGGGGCAGGTTCTGATTATTGATGACGAACGGCCGGTTCAAGAGGTTGCCTCTGAAATTTGTGGCTTACTCGGTTTCAACGTATTGACGGCCGATAATGGGTTTGAAGGCTTGAAAAACTTTAGCTCGCATAAGGATTCAATCAGCTTCATCTTGCTAGATCTGCAAATGCCTAAGATGAATGGGATTGAAACGCTAAAGAGTATTCGGCAAATAAGCAGTGATGTAAAAATTATTCTGACCTCAGGATTTACCGAGGTTGAGTTCTACCAAGATAGCGACGACAAGAATTTAACCTTTATCCAGAAACCATTTACATTTGGATCTTTGCAGAAAACGCTGCAGAGTTTTTCTCTCATTCAAGCTGTCCACTAAATTTGAGTGGATTAACCTAAACAAAGTTCTGCTTAGAAGCAGAACTTTGTTTAGGGTTGGTGTTCAGTACTTAAAGGATTAAGGAGCTAAACTGGGATTTCTCCACTTAAAGAATCTGGGGTGGGTGCTGGTAGTATGGGGGCATTTTTAGAGGCGTTGTTCACAAAACGTATTTGATGGATCCCTATGATGGTATAGGACAAACCTAATAAAATACCCAGTGCATCTTCAAGGGGTGCATACGGATTGAAGAATTTGACAACCACTACAAATAGCGTCCAAAGACCAATTCCGAAGCTGACCAAACTCACCCCCTGCATGTTTCTGACCGTATAAAAGAGGTAGCCGGTGCAGACCAACCAAATCGCTAAACCAATTTCTGAAAACAGTCGAATTTCTTTTGCCGTATCGGTCATGAGTCCGCTAATGGTCAAAATAACAGACTGGGTTTCACCACTGCTTGCCATATCAATGTAGGCTTGAGCCGTTATGGGTGAGGTCGCATAAAAAAGGATTGAGCTTAGCATGGCGAGGGGGATAGCAACCATACCAAATAGCGGACTAAGTTTAACCAAAGCCTTTGAGCTATCATCTTCCGCTGTACTGAAAAAGTTAGCTAGGGCGATTGGAACGGGTAGTAGGCAGAGCTGGGTAAAAAAGTACAAGATCCAAGATACCTGATACAAGCGCGGATGTTCAGCTACCCATGGATGCAGCAGAGTGTGATCATCAAACATGTCTGTGATAAACCCATACTGTGGTAAGACCCCGAAAATGTAAATTGTGACCAATACGTAAAATCCACCGGAAGCGATGGCTGACCAACCTCCAATTTTAAGCAAAGATCGATTTGTAGAATCTGTGATTGTATTCATATTGTTCCTCTTCAACGTAGGCTAGCTGTGCTTTTCCTATAAAACTGTCTATAACGAATACCGTCCAAAAAAGGTGAAGCGCCCAATGGTGGGTGGCAGCTGGGATTTTATTCAAGAGAATGCGATTAATAAGTGAAAATAGCAGTTTCTTAAATTTGTCCTCCAAGTAAATCTAAAATCCAGTGCTGCAACACTACATTATTAGACCCAACTAGATTGATATAAAGACACGTATTTAATTTGATGCTTTTTTGATTGATTCATACTGCTTTCTGAAGACTAGAAGTCATCTGGTGTGAAATGAGGTCGAGTCTCTTGGGTAGGCTCAATATAGAAACAAACTACTTTTCCATGTGTGTGCTCGCCTTAAGCGAATTTGTAAGCTTTATTCTAGCGGGTAAGAAGCAGTTGACAAGAACAATTTGATTGAGGATATCAATTGTTTATGGTTGGCTCAGGCTACGGCTTGCTTAGGAATAAAACTAGCCGTAGCCAAAATTAAAATTCGCTACTACTTGATTTAAACACCGACTGCGAATTCGTAGGATTTTTTCACGATTAGCTTGACGGTCTCTAGCTCTTCTTCATTGCGTGGTGAAAATACCATGACCAGCCCAACTGGCCAGTGACCTTGGGTTACTAAGTAATGGTCCTCCCCCCAACCTTTACTGGTTACTTCTACTGCATCTTCTGTGGGTAACATGAGGTGCATACTGCCGCTGTCAGGGTGCGGGTGGATATGTGCAAACTCCCGGCCGATCATAAATGCTTCATGATTACATGCCACTCCATCATGCACGACCAGCGCCCGAGAGCCCGGAACAGAAATGCCGCTTGGTTGGTTTCCAATATCAGGTAACGCAAAACTCCATTTATGCAGTTTTGCTATGATGTGGTCAGGACCGTGTTGCGTAAGCTGGGAGTGGGGCAAATTGCTTGTTGTTTCTGGTTTTTGTCCTAGACGAGGTTTAAGTTTGAGTTTGTTATTCACATGACCTCCGATAGTATTCAAATTGTTTTTAGAAGATTACTTCTGAATACCAGTATAAAAAAGTAACTAGTTTGAATAGTATACTGTTCCGATTATTTAAAAACAACCGCATCTAATTCATCATCAACAAGATTATGCTGTGAGGCCAACTCTGATTATGGTTTCGAAAACCATTTGTTTGGGTTGAAGACGCTTCTCTTTTTTGTTTTGTGAAATATTTGCGCATGGTTCCCTCTGCTGCTCACTCAACTAGCAATAGTAAATGCTCGTATGAATTTAAAGTGGTGTTAATTGTCTTGAGGGTGTTTTTCTCTCGCGGCGTGCACGGTTGGTCCATGGTCTACATTCCACTGCTCCAACGCATCAAATATGGAATCAAGCGTTTTGGCAAGATCGGTTCGCTCGTATTCGACGTGGGGCAGCCGTGTATCGTACTGTGTTCGTTTGACAAGCCCATCGCGCTGCAATTCGCGTAGCTGCTGTGAAAGCATCCTTTGTGATATGTCACCGATGGCGCGTTGTAACTGGTTGAACCGCATACTGTCATCTTTGAGCGCCCAAAGAATTTCCGGCTTCCACTTTCCAGCAAATACATCAAGGACATCTTTAATTGGACAAGGTGATGTTTGATTTTCTGTGTTCATGAGTTCGATTTATCTAAGTGTACCTTTAAAATGCCGTTTAGTATCCTTTTTCAAAATCAACCACGTAATTTAACGGCTGACCCTCTATAAAGCGTAAGTAATTTGCATGAAAAATTGGGAGTACGTCTTCAGGGTAGCTTGGAGCTGCCATGTGGGGCGTTACCACACAGTTAGGCGTGGTCCAGTAGGGATGGTCTGCCGGGAGCGGCTCCTCCCTGAAAACATCCAAGACCGCCCCCGCAACCTCTCCATCGTTTAAAGCCGCAATCAAATCATCATCCACAATAGCGGTGCCCCGCCCCGCATTGATCAGTAGAGCTGACGGCCGCATCGCTTTAAATATGCTTGCGTTGAGCAAGTTGGTTGAGGCCGGAGTAGACGGCATGACGTTCAGAATATAGTCACATGCGGCCGCCATTTCTATAAGCCCACTGGGTGGATAGAAATATTGATCTACATCGGCCGAATTTTGACTACTGCGCGTATAGCCCAGCACCGTCAGCCCCAATCCCTTAAACAACTGTGCCACCACTGCCCCGATAGAACCCACCCCAACGATGCCCAAGGTTTTATCCCGCAAGCGGCCGGTTAAAATCGGCTCCCATGCCTGCCTAGTTTGGCTTTCTGCATGGGCAAAGAGATTGCGCTCGTGGGCTAAAATATAGGTGAG
>JBCCSO010000305.1:0-5936 GCA_039199965.1 Chloroflexota bacterium
CGCCTCGCTCAGGCTGAGCGTAGCATCCACGACGATAGGCTCTTCATCATCATTTTCGATGGTTCCCGTCCGGCTCGTCACAGGGATGTTAATGTCGGCCGCAAAGTCTGTGCTACCAATCTCACCCAGCTCAACTGTAAAGGTCTCATCTGGCTCAAAATCAGCGTCACCTGTGACTTCAACGATGATGGTTTTGACTTCATCTACATCGCCATCAAATGTCAGCGTTCCATCGTTGTCGGTGTAGTCTTCTCCGGCCGTGGCTGTTCCATCGCTCACAGTGTACGCCAGCGTAAACCCTTCCGGTACGGCAGAGTCGAGCGCCACGCTAAATTCAAAATTTGTGGTGCCACTATCCCCCTCCGCTTGAGACACCGCCTCGCTCAGGCTGAGCGTAGCATCCACGACGATAGGCTCTTCATCATCATTTTCGATTGTTCCCGTAGCTGATGGGGTTGCAATCGTCCCACCTACGGCCGAAGAGATTTGTCCGATAACTGTTTCGTCACTTTCAAAATCAGTATCTCCTTGAACTGAAATAGACACAATTTGGTCCAGATTCCCACCAGCTGAAAATAAGACCTCCAGATCAGCTACCGCCATGTAGTCTTCTCCGGCCGTAGCTGTACCATCAGATGAACTGAACTGAACTGAATCATCTGTAACATTATCTGAGCGGGTCACGGTGAAGTTAAGGGTAGTCGTTCCACTATCTCCCTCAGCGATTGATCCACTTGAAATGGAGAATTCTGTTTCAGGAATGGGAGTTCCGGGTGAACCAACATCTTGACCAGAGTTGCCTCCGGCCGCGGCCGATTGGTAACCCGTGTTGAGAGGCGTATTGCCACCAATAGAACTAAGCTCCCAGTTCTCATCAGTTGCAGGGTCTGCAGTAAGGCTGGTTAAATAGAATGATGCACTGTTATTAGTGGTAGGCCAATCATCGATAAACGAAAAATATCTGATCTGAAAGATTGTATTTAACTGATCTTGATGATCTCCATTGTAGTCAGCAAAGCTCTCCCAAATTCCAATCACATCAAATGCATTATTCAGTTGCATATCCGACCAGTTGGTCACCCCTATCAAATTAACTGTTCCCCATGCAGCCTCGAAATCAGATGCCGTAATAGAGTCGGCGTTGAAGAGAATTGCTGCACCGCCAGGAGAAATTGTACCTGCTGAAATATTTGCTGAAGCATGAGCAGAATCGTTATTGTCATCAATCACAAATCCGCTTAAATCAGCCGTGCTAGATCCGGCATTGTAAATTTCAATCCACTCCCATGCTGGCTCAGAGCTTGAGGGGTTGAACATAATTTCAGTGATAATCAAATTGGGCGTAGACTGCGCAGACACCGCACCATAGTTTGCACATATCAACGCAAAAAGCAGGCTAAAAATGCTAATGACGCTAGGCTTAATCTTCTTCATGTTTTCCCTTTTTTCCAGTGCTACGTGGGGGAGTAGCACCGATATACGTCCTTGTTATTGAGTAATGTCTCTTAAATGAATTGGCTTGATGTCGTTACTCATGTAAGCACGCACCTCAACCCGTTAACATTCTAATCTACCCGGGAAAAAAAGGAAAGGTTTTATGCTTAGCCGGACTATTCAATGGCCCCCAGTCGGCCCCATAACAGTCCAATCGCCACAGCAATACCCACTCCCCCTAAGCCGATAGCCACCGGCGCACCAGTAAACGTAGCAATTGAGCCCAAAACAACACCGCCAACCCACGTAAAGCCAAAAACCTGTGTGTAAATACCCTGCACCCGCCCCTGCATCTCTTCAGACGTCATCAGCAGCACCATGGCTGTTAAGCTTACTTCAAATGCCATCAGTGCCCCCTGCATAAACGCGGCCAAGAGTAGCGATAGCTCATAAATAGATGACATTGAAAAAAGTAGAATACCAATCGTGGTGCATACACCGGCCGTTTTTATCAGCATCCCTTTGTTTTTAAAGTCACCTAAACTAGCAATAAACAGGGTGGACAGCAGTGAACCAATCGCCCCGGCCGCTGTTAAGTAACCCAAGCCATCAGCCTCAACACCAAGTACATCGCGTGCCATGACGGGCAGCATGGTCAGGTTAGACCATCCCAAGAGGGACATGAGAAAACCGAGGATGATAAGCCACATCAGCATGGTGTGCTTGCCGATGTAGTCAAGCCCCGCTCGCAAAGATTGAGTCACGCTTTCCCCAGTTGAAGGACTTGGAGAAAAATCTCCACTTACAAAGAAAATGCAGAGAGCGGCCAGAAGTCCGGTTCCGGCCGCAAAGAAGTAGCCGTACTCCATACCAAACCGCACGATCAGCCATCCGGTCACGGCCGAGGCGACCACATTCCCCATATTGAAGCCTAACATCTGTGCGGCCGATGCGTTGAGAACCCGTTTTGTCCCCACCGCCTGAATGATCATTGTGTTGATAGCAGGCCACCGAACTGAAATAAAGACCCCCTCAATCACGCTCACCACCAGCACGTGCCATAATTCTACCTGTCCTAACAGGATGAGCAGTCCAATACCCAGAGCCGTGATTGAGCTGCCTACTTCTGCAATCAGCAGCGCCCACTTTCGGTTGATTCGGTCAAGTAGCACCCCGATAAATGTACCCAGTAAAATTTGAGTAATGCCTCGCATGGCAGGCGCAGCACCTACCCAGAACGCAGAATCTGTCAGCGTTAACACAAGCCATCCGCGCACCACAAAAATAGCAATTAAGCGTGCTGAGCCCAAGATTGAGTTGAACCAGAGCCATCTGTAATCTGGAATCGATAATGATTCAGTTAGCTGGCTCCACAGTTTCACAATATAGTTTTTTTCAGTTTGAATGGGGGTTGCCATAGCGTTACGTTTCCCAAATTTCGCACATCAATCGGCCGAATCGGTAGTCTAATGTAAACTTAGAAAAGTAACCATCTTAGCCGTTCTCAAAACAACCAACTAAAGAGAAATCACGAAGCGGCGTTGAGGAGGATATCTATGAGCAATCAGGGTGATTTTAGCGCAATCCCGGTCATTGATCTGGCCCCTATTTTTGAACCTGAGGGTGATATTCAGTCTGTAGCAAACGCTATTCAAAAAGCATATACAAATGTGGGGTTTGCCTATCTTATCAACCACAGTGTTCCACAAGATTTGATTGATGGGGCATTTCAAGCATCGGCCGACTTTCATGCCCTACCCCGGCCGGAAAAGATGGCCCTTGAAATCAACCAGTGGCATCGAGGCTTTATCCCTATCAATACCTCGACACCCAAAACTTCGAGCGTGGCCAAGGTGACCAAGCCCAATCAAAGCGAGAGCTTTATGGTGATGCACGACCTACCTGAGGATGATCCTGATGTTTTGTCAGGCATCGATTTGGCAGGTCCAAATCAGTGGCCCAAATCACTGCCAGCGTTCAAACCGGCCGTGATAGGGTACGTCAATGCGATGAATGAGCTAGCCCGCAAGATCACCAGCGTCATAGAGATTGCGCTCGATGCGCCAAAAGGCAGTCTGCGCCCGGCGTTTGATCGGCCAACCACCTTTCTGCGCATGCTATATTATCCCCCCCAACCGGCTCAAAGCCCCGATGATCTATTTGGCTCCGCCCCACACACAGACTATGGATTTATCACGCTGCTGGTTCAGGACGATGTAGGTGGTTTGCAAGTGCGCAATGTGCACGGTGAATGGATAGATGCCCCTTACATGCCGGGTGCGTTTGTGATGAACGCCGGGGACATTCTGCACCGCTGGAGCAACGGCCACTTTATTTCGACTCCCCACCGGGTAATCAACACGTCCGGCCGAGAGCGCTACTCAATCCCGTTTTTCTTTGATCCTGATATGCATGCCGACGTTGTGCCGCTCGAATCATGCGTGGCTGAAGGGGAATCCGCTGCTTATCATCCAGTTGTCTACGGAGATTATTTAATGGCTCGCCTGCGAGCTAACCATGATCAGCATAAAGACAAGGATGATGGTTAGTCTACTTTGTTTGAAGGTGAAGACTAAGTAGATCACAATATCTTCTCAAAAGACCTGACAGGTTTTGATTCAGTCATCACCAGAGGTAGAGCGATTGGAACCTGTCAGGTCTACAGTCAATTACTTTTTGTGATCTACTTAAAATAAGGACAACTGAAAAAAACAGAGGCTTGATTAAACTTGAGTAGGGCCTCTTACATCCGATTGAAAAGCTGCCCTATCTTGCCCCTGATCTCGTTCGACACGCTGGTGCATCAATTAAGCCGTTCTTGCTAGATATCACAACAACGCCAACATGATTTCAATTGGAGAACGGATGGTCACCCAAGCGCAAGCGATCCAAATGGGTGACGCTTGGCTAGGCGCGAAATTTGAGGGCGGCCGACATGCAAATCGAATCAACAAGAATCAACAAGATTGAAGAGAGGTAGATCGGATCAGGCTAATATGCTGATCTAAACGGGCAGGAGCCAAGAGCAAGACTTAGAAGTTGATTACATTTCTCAGTTCGATAATGCAATGTTTCATCATGCACACCTAAAGTTTCCAGCGTTGATAACCACACGTTTTGGAGATGTTGATGAACGCTAGCCATACAAATTTATCTGCCTTACCCCTAAGCTGGGCTCGAATTGACACATCCACTCCAAGCTTTAAACCAGTTCAATTGCCTCTAACGTCTACCAAGTGGTTGCCTATTGCAAACATTCCTCACGAAATTTCATTTGAGCAGCTATATGAAAATCACCTACACCCAATGACAAAATCAGGCGGTATCATTTTGCAAAGCGTCAATGTGAGTTTACGTAACTACTTGATTCAGCAAGGATGGCAGGCGGCCGCGATGGGGGCTGAAGCGATTCTTGATCTGCCTTGGCGGGGCAAACGCTCTGTGCGTGAATTGGCCCGCCGCGGCCGACGTCACGGCTCTGTTCAAGAAGTTGAAAATACTTGCACCAATCAAGCCAAGCTTGCTCAACTGATAGAGCAGTCTCCTTCGCGTCAGGGTGTGCAGTTAAAGCACATAGAACGGCCGGATTTTAATGACAGCACCCGCCTGTTTGTGTTTGAGTCGGCCGATCAGCAGTGGCTAGGTGGGGTGACTATTTCTGTGAACACAGCTTCATCGGCCCACACAGAGCTGCTTATCCGGCACCAAGATGCGCCCGTCGGTGTCATGGAGGCGCTGACCACGGCCATTGCTCAGCAGTTAACCTGTGACGGTTTCACCCAGCTTAGTTTGGGCAATGTTCTGCTAGTAGACACACTAGAAAACAAATCTTTATTTGCTCAGCATTATCACCCGAATGAAGTCTGGCTGCGCAGCCAGATGATGTTTAAGCTGAGCAAAAGGTTTGACTTTGCCTACAACTCTTCAGGGCTCTGGAAGTTCAAAAACAAATTTTCTCCCCGCTGGGAGCCGCTGTATTTGATGTCCTCTAAACGTATTTCTATGCTGACGGTGGCCGAAATGATCCACGCCACAGGCTATCCAAAGCTAGTCTGGAACCGTCTACTTAAGTTGGAGCCAACTCATCCCAAAAACGAAACGCCCCAAACAGAGGCTGAAGCGGTAACGCTCTCGTAAGCGATGTGTGAAGCAAGCCATGATTTACTTGAGAGTAAATCATAGAAGCTTCCAACTTTAGACCTGACAGGTTTTTTAAATCAATCCCTCTGGTGAAAGCTTGCTGAAAACCTGTCACCCAATTTTTGTACAAATAAGGCTACAAATTAAAAAACATGATACCTCTATTGGAGAAGATTAAACCAACAACAGAGGTAATCATGCAAAAGAATCATACATCAATAAGTCGCTATGGGGGCCTGTCTCCCATAGCAATGTGGGTAAAAGAGAAAGAGATATGGGAATTGGTAGAAGAAAAAGTGCCAATCAATCAAAAGACGATTATTCACACACCCCATGAAAAGCTCAAAGATGCGTTTATTCAC
>JBCCSO010000306.1:0-5934 GCA_039199965.1 Chloroflexota bacterium
AGTTGAAAAAAGACTTCAGTAGCTACGTCAAATATGTAAACGCGCCAAATTTTGTGTGCAAAAAATGTGGTCGCGCTGCAAATGAAAAGAAGTATCTGTGCGACGCAGCGAAAATTAAGGGGTAGGCATGTCTAAGCAAATTAATCAAAACTTCCTTGCAGAGATTGCCAGCTGGCGCTCAATTGAAAGACTGCCGAATAGCCATCTGCATTTGCATTGGGATCTACAAACACTTGAGATTAGAACGGCTGATCTCATTGTGCTGCATCAAGCACTTGAAGAGTGGATGCAGCAAGACACGCTCACAGAGTATTCACACCTCTCACTTGGAAAATTTGGCATTGTCTTGTCAGAAGATGATCTAATTGATTTGTATGATCTTACGACTCTTGCTGTTGAGCTTCTCCCACGTCGCACAGTACGATGGATTGATAATAAAATCAGTATATCGCCACTCGACTTAAAGTTTATGCTGGCCAGCTCATTTTCATTAAGCTAAGAATATAACTCTGGTTACAAACTGTCTGCATTTTTTCTTCAAAAAAAACAAAATTCAGCTTTCATATATAAGCTTTAGTTTTTATTGAAGCTATTTCTCACGTTATAGTAAAAATTTATAAGAATAACTCGACAAGGACTGTCTCCCTCGATAGAATTTAACCGTGGTTAAAAAATGAGTTAACAACTTGTCCACAATTTGCAAAATCTAAATTTGAATACTATCTTGGTAATTCCGCCAAATAATCAGGAGACAAAAAAATGCTTAAGACAAAAACAGGAAAAATGCACACGTCTAGCCACCCATTGGCTCTCGAAGCCCGTGAAGAGATGGTAGCGTTGTGCAATCAACAACTCGCCAACATATTTGACTTGTATGCGCAAACAAAGCAAGCCCACTGGAATGTAAAAGGTATGCATTTTGAGGCATTGCATGTTCTTTTTGACAAAATGGCAGACACAATCTTCCCATTCGGAGATATGGTTGCAGAACAAGTCACCGCACTAGGCGGAACGGCTCTGGGCACAGTCAGGATGGCAGCTGGAATGACCGAACTTCCAGAGTTTCCAGACGATATCTTCGACGGTAAGTCAATGCTACAAATTGTTGTAGAGCGCTGGGCGCAAGTAGCAGCCAGCACCAAAGCCGCAATTTCGCAGGCTGAAGACGCTGGGGATATGGGCACGGCCGATATGTTTACTGAAATCTCAAGAGAAGTAGACAAGCTCTTGTGGTTTGCTGAAGCTCATCTTCAATAAAAAGTAATTGTTCCTCAACAAAAAAAGCCAAGCGACCGGACGCTTGGCTTTTTTTATTTCTATCACAAAGCTCGATTCCTTATCGCGTTTCACAGTTATTCTGTTAAATCTTTCTGTTTAAGTTAATATCAGCTCATGTGATTGGGGGCGATAAGGAATGATTGAGCGGATTTAACACAACACAGCGGCAAATTTGGTGCAAAATACTGTGAGAAAAGCTGACCTTAGAAGGTATCGAATCGATTTGCGATGACTTGGTTATTGAGCCTGAGGATCTAGCCGGGGACACAAAATCTGTAAAGATCACGAGCGTGCTTGACCAGCTTTTTCG
Organism: Chloroflexota bacterium; assembly: GCA_039199965.1. Lineage (GTDB taxonomy): Bacteria > Chloroflexota > Anaerolineae > Promineifilales > Promineifilaceae > WTJY01. The sequence goes on from JBCCSO010000306.1 coordinate 1,589, forward strand.
TGGAAATCAGCTTGAAAAATTATTTGGCCAACTTGGGGCACCTTGGTCAGGTTGGCGTATGAGCGGGTCATCTGTCACATGACTCGAGATGAATGGAGTGAATTCCCGCCCGGCCGGCCATATGAAACCACCTGCCCCAACTTGCCGCCCCATCCATCAACCCAATAATCATGATAGGCAGACCAGTCAGGTTTTTAACACCCGACTGGTCTCCGTTTCGATTACAATCCAATTAAGTAAAGCCCTCAAACGACCAATTTGTTGTATGCTATTGGTGCGCTTTTGCGTAATCCAAATTGCACGGAGAAACCCATGTTTTTTAGAAACAGAACAAAAGAGGCTCTACCCATCCCTCCGATCGATGACACAGTGCCTCAGAACTTAGAAACCGCCACCTTTGCCCTCGGTTGATTCTGGGGACCTGACGCCCAGTTTGGGACAGTCAAAGGTGTTTATCGTACTCGTGTCGGCTACACGGGCGGAGCGAAAAAGTTCCCGACCTACCGTAGCCTTGGCAACCACACCGAAGCGATGCAGGTTGATTTTGACCCGACGCAAATCTCTTTTGAAGAGATTGTCGAACTAGTTTGGCAGGGGCACAATCCAACCCGACCCGCATGGAGTCGGCAGTATATGTCGGCCCTGTGGTACGAAAATGATGCTCAGCTAGAAATCATTAACGCCACCAAAGAAGCACAGGCTCAGCACTACGGTCAGGACATCTTGACACCAGTTTTAGAGCTTGAGACGTTTTATCTAGCAGAGGATTATCACCAAAAGTACAACCTCCAACGATTCCGGGGAATCATGAAGTCGTTTAACGCCATGTACCCTGAATTTGAAGGATTTGTTGATTCAACGGCCGCCGCTCGGCTAAACGGATTTGTTTCCGGCCGGGGGACCAAGGCGTTGTTTAATGAAGAGGTCGCTGGCTATGGCATTGCGGCCGATGAATTGAAGTTATCCTTACGTTATTAGTTCACAGCAACCCTTGCAGGTTAATAAGCCTGCGAGGGTTTTTGTTTTGTCACTTAAAATAATTACAATAGAAGCCTATCCCCTATATTTCAAGAGCTAACAGCCAAAACACAAAGCCAAACGACTCGCAGAAATTTCCCATTCCTAATTCGCAGCAACCCAGTACACTGTGGCTTAAGCTGTCAGATAGGTTTATTTTAAGCATCATCTGAAATAATTTACCTAATTACTGATTAGAAAAGCTACAACCGCTTCATAAAATATGCTTACGACCAAAGCAAAAGACCACAGAATGGCTCAGGAAAACAAAACTTCTGCCTATCGTTTACCCAAGTTTGGCAACGAAGATACGTTCGAAGTTTACAAATCAATTCAAGATCAACTGCAAGGCAATATCAATCCGCTGCAAAACTTCGCCTCATTTGTGAATGTTTCGATGGATTATGAAGCGATCCAGCTGATTCTTGAATCGCTGAACGTTAACTTGGCAGACTTCTCTATTTATTCAGCCACAACAGAAATCAAGAAACGAATTATTCATATGGTGGCAGACCTGCTGCATGCTCAATTTGATCAAGGCTCCGATGATTTTATTGGCACAGCCACGGTCGGCTCTTCTGAAGCGGTCATGCTGGGCATTTTAGCCCATAAGAACAGTTGGTTTAATTGGTATGACAGTTTGCCGAAAAACGAGGGGCCGGTCGACGGCCGGGTGCCAAACATGGTTATGGGAGCCGGCTATCAAGTATGTTGGGAAAAAGTCTACAAGTATTTTGATATAGCTGGTTTAGGGTCTGATGCGTCTGTTTTCCCCCTCGATGAATCAGACCTGCAGTTCAAAGCATATGATCCAAATGAGCCAGTCAGAGACCGTTGCAGAATCATTCCGCTAGAAGGAAACAGACGCGTCGTTACAGCCGACAAGATTCGAGAAGCCATCCAAAGCGGCATGATTGATGACAACACGATTGCGATCAGTCTCATTTTGGGAACAACCCAAACGGGTGAAATGGATGAAATCATTGAAATCAATGAAATTATGCGAGCATTTAACGATCGTCGTGAGGCAGAAGCAGCCAAGCTAGGCCGCAAAGCGTATCGCATCCCCATCCATGTAGATGCAGCGTACGGCGGATTTATAATTCCTTTTACAGAAAGCGAATTAGAATGGGATTTTCGCGCCTCGGAAGTCAAATCAATCAACATTTCTAATCATAAGTTTGGGCAAGTTCTACCCGGTCTTGGGATGGTGATTTTTAGGAATCCATCAATCGTGCCAGATCAGCTTTTTTCAAAAATAAATTATTTGGGAGAACAATTTAACGATTTTGGTCTAAATTTTTCTCGATCTAGCTGGCCGATTGTTTCTCAATACTACAACTTTATCCGCTATGGATACGAAGGATATCATGATTGGACCAACCAAATCATGCAGACCACCGAACAAATGACAGATGTCTTTATCGGTACAAACCGATACTCTAGCTACTTCCAGCTCCTTTCTGAAACGATCCCAGCCAGCACAGCCTCAGACCAACATCAACTGCGTTTCCCTAACATTGTTCTACAGGTAAAGCCTTCAGCACCATTTAACGCAATTCAATTGTCTCAAGAGCTGGAAAAAGAAGGATGGTATGTTCCAGCATATCCGCTACCTGCAAATTTAGATCACACCTATGCGCTGCGTCTGGTGATAAAAGCTCATGTCAATGAAGAGATGGTAGAGCGTTTTTCAAGGTGCCTTGATCAAGCGATTAATCGCCTAATTTCTTTAGTTTAGCTGCAATAAATCCCACAAGTTGCCGTACAAATCCTCAAACACAGCCACAGTGCCATACTCAGCCACTTTGGGCTCACGCACAAACTTAATCCCCTTTTCCAACATCGCGTTGTAGTCACGCCAAAAATCATCTGTATTTAAAAACAGAAAGACCCGGCCGCCAGACTGTCGGCCGATAAACGGTTCCTGCTCTGGCGTGGAAGCGCGTGCTAACAGCAGTGTGGTTCCCATTCCATCCGAACCAGGAGGCGCCACTGTCACCCAGCGTTTGTCTTGCTCGGGCTGATAAGTGTCCTCCACTAAGGTAAAGTTGAGCGTTTTCACATAAAAATCGATGGCCTCATCGTAATCTCGTACCACCAGTGCCACATGGACGATTGATTGTTTCATGGTTACCTCCTGTACGAGGGATCAATCCCTCGCTTACGATAAAAAACACGATGAATTGGGTTAGTCGAGCTGATCACAGTTCGATCTTTCAGGATTTTAGAATATAATTTCTATATTAACGAGTCATCTTTTGAAAGGAAATTTTTCAATGTCTATCGAACGCATCAACCAACTCCGTGATGAAATTAACTACCACATCCATCGCTACTACGTGCTCAACAGCCCCACCGTTAGCGATGCTGAGTACGATATCCTTTTTCGTGAGCTGCAAACCCTCGAAGAAGCCAATCCGGAACTGGTTACGGCCGACTCCCCTACCCAGCGTGTGTCCGGTTTGGTAGCTGATGCATTTGAAAAAGTTCAGCATACCCAACCGATTTTGAGTTTGGCCAATGCGTTTAATGGAGAAGACCTGCACGACTGGGAAGGGCGCAATCGGCGCCATTTAAAAGATGACCCGGCCGCTGAAGAAGATTGGGACTATGTGGTTGAACCCAAAATCGATGGGTTGACGGTGGTGCTCACATATGAAGACGGCCGGTTTACCCTCGGGGCCACGCGAGGCAACGGTGAGGTTGGTGAAAATATCACCCAAAATTTATTAACCCTTTGGACCTTACCCAAGCGCATCCCGGTTGATGCCAATGCGGACGTCCGGGTGCCTGAGCGACTCGTCGTGCGGGGGGAAGCATTTTTCCCCATCGATCAATTTGAAAAGTGGAATAAAGAGCGCGAGGTGGCAGGTGAGAAAACCTATATGAACCCACGCAATGCGGCCTCTGGGTCGCTGCGTCAGCTGGATAGCAAAATAACCGCTGCCCGGCCGCTAACCATGTATTGCTATGACATTGTAGATTGGGATGGCGACGTGCCACAATCGCAGTGGGAGCGCTTAGAGTGGCTCAAGGCGCTTGGCTTCCCAGTGGCGCCTGAAACGGTGTATGCGGCCGATATTGGGGCTGTGGCAGCCCGCTATGAGGAGTGGCTTGATATGCGGAGCAAAATCAACTACGAAGTCGATGGGATTGTGGTAAAGCTCAATAATCGGCCACTGGCGGCGCAATTGGGATTCACGGGCAAAGATCCGCGCGGGGCAATTGCGGGCAAGTTCCCAGCTTTGGAAAAAACGACGCAACTACTTGATATTAAAGTCAACGTCGGCCGCACTGGTGTATTGGCCCCAGCAGCCGTGCTTGAA
>JBCCSO010000307.1:0-5926 GCA_039199965.1 Chloroflexota bacterium
AAATTGTTGGTGTTCTTTGCGCAGATAAAGATGAGCTGCATGGGTTTGACAATTTCGAACTTAATTTATTTGAGGCGATTGCAAAACACATCAGCATTGGATTTAGTAAATCAAAGCTTTATACAAGAATTAAACAACAACGAGAAGACCAAACATCCGCGATTCAGGAAATCGCTGATTCAATTCTTGAAGGGCAAGATGAAGAGATCCTTTTTAACAAGATCGCTCAATTATCGCATCATCTGTTCAAAGGTTCTGACTTTGTCGTATTACGTCTAAATAATGAAAATGAGCACCAACTAGATTTGGCCGCATATATTACTGGGGAAAAAACAAGAACTAAAGACATTGCTGAGCCGCTCTCGTTTGACAAAGGGATTCTCGGAAAAGTCGCGATTAGTAAAGAACTTACCAACATTTCTAATGTCTCTAAATATTCCGATTACTATTCTCCTTTTGTTGATCCTCGATCCTTTGGTTCTCAATTGGCTGCACCAATATTGCTTGAAGGTGGGTTGCTTGGTATTTTGAGTGTTGAGCACCCCGAATGTAATGCGTTTGATGCAGAAAGCGAGAATTTAGCGATGGCGATTGCCAATCTTACAGCTGTTGCAATCACCAATCGCAATTTAATTGCTCAAAGAACTGAAGAAATAAGACGCCTGCAAGAATTGCAGCGTGTATCAACTCAAATGCTGTCTTATGAGCGAGATTCTAATGCCGTACTTAAACAAATTGTTGAGTCAATTCAAACTTTCTTCCACCAATCAACTTGTGCCATCCGCGTGTTTAATTCAGAAACAGATTCATTTGATGAGCCAGTTTATGTGGGCGATATTGATTTGAAGGACGCTTTTGGCGTTCCCAGAGCTGATGGCATTACGTTTCATACAATAAATAATCAAAATCCTTATTTTGTCTTAAGTGCTGACATTCATGATGAGAAAGATGGTCCTAATATTCGCCCCGAGCTATACGCTAAAGGGATACGAGCTGCTGTAAGTTATTCACTTTCATTTCAGCAACATATCGTTGGTAGTCTGTATATCTACATGCCAACATCTTATGTGTTTAGCCCAATCGAAGAGCGGCTACTGCATTTATTTGCAGATCAAGCTGCTACCGCAATTGCTAACAGCCAGTCTAATCAAAAAATCATTGAAGGGATCAGCAGAATATCAAACTCAATCTCAATTGTTAAAGAGCGTACGCAAGCTACTTTGTTACAAGAAATTATTGATGCCGTAGCTATCTTGTTTGAGGCTGCTGATCTTTATCAGGTTTGGAAGCTCTCATCTGACCAACTATCTTTAGAGGTAATAGCTGTAAGGGATGAAGCTAATCGCTCAGCCAAACGCTTAACACAAAATCAAGGTGTTGTTGGAAAGGTTGCTAGAGAGGAAGGGCCGCAATTAATTAATGATGTATCCCAAAATGAATATTATTACATGACAAAAAACAGGGATGAAGAAAACCCTACAGGATCAGAATTAGCAGTTCCTATATTCTACCAATCAGACCAAAAACTATTTGGGGTACTAAATATTGAAAATCAAGCTGTTAATGCATTTGCAGAAGAGGACCTTAAACTGGCTATTTCAATAGCCAATTTGCTGTCGGTTGCCTTAGACAATACTGAAGAAATTGTAAATGCACGACAAAGGGCAATCGATGCTGAGCAAGTATTAACATATTCTCTACTGTCTGGACAGATTCTCCACAGGCTCAATCAAACGATTGCTAATATTCCTGCAGAACTTTCTTTGCTACAGCTAGAATTTGATTCATCGAATTCTAGAGACAAATATATTTCAAATGAAATTTCTGGAATGAGGGACGTTATCTTGAATTTGGCTAAAAATATTCAAGATATGGAAAGAAAATATAATCTTGCGACTTATCGAGATGAAAAGGAGATAGATGTAAACGAGCTAGTTAGTATTGTTGTGGGACAACGCAATGGAACACTATCTGTGTATCTTGAGGAGAACCTGCCTACAATCACCGCGACCAGAGAGATATTTCAAAGCATATTGGATAACCTAATTAGCAATGCAGAACTTGCAATAAAAGGCAAACTTGGTGGCAAAATTGTTATTTCAACTAAGGCGGTATATTTAGATGAAAAGCTAGCAGTCCAAATTAGCATTGAAGATAATGGTGTTGGAATTCCTTTGGAAAACCAATCTAAAATATTCGAACTTGGTTTTTCAACCAAAGCAAATGGATGGGGAATTGGTCTATTTATTGATCAATATTATTTGCGATCAATTGGTAGTGAACTTACATTTGAAAGTGAGGCTAATAAAGGGACTATTTTTAAAATAGTGGTTCCTGTCCTAGAGGGGTAACTTACAGAAATGAGAAGCATTTTGTTGGCGGAAGATAATGAGATGTGGCGCAAGACTTTAAAAAAGATGTTGTACTATATTGATAAATCTTATCAAGTGAAATCTGTTGAATCATTGGGCCAAGCCTTGGAAGAATTTAGTAGGGCAAATTATGATCTTTTAATTACTGATTTACGTTTAAGGGGAACTGAACCTGATGATAAAGGCGGCTTAATATTGATTAGAGCTATAAAACAGTTAAATCCTCTGTTGCCAACCATTCTTGTAACGCTCTACCCAGATGATGCAATTATACGAACTGCCTATAAGGATTTAGGTGTTGATTACTTTCTAAATAAGGTGGAATTAGATTTGCCCAAGTTTAAAAAGGCTGTAAATAATTCTCTGGAGAAAGTGTCTAATAAAAAAATAAGAAAAGTTATTTATCACTATTTTTCTGGTGAGGAGCTAGAAATCATTTTATTTGATTTTGATTTAAGCCGTGACACATTAGATATTGCGCCCGGAGATGCAAAGAATGCGATGATAATGTCAATGATTAGGTATTTTGAACAACACGGCCGGTTACATGAGCTAATAAAAAAGCTTCATGAATCCCGCCCGAATATCAACTGGTTTTCAGAATCCTGAGTTTTTAAATTCTATCTATTAAATTTCTAGTCAAATCGGCCTCAATAGCCTTTTGATTTCTTTCGGCCGGATCACCGTATCCACCCCCACCGGGTGTTTCAAAAATCAAGCGCTCCCCGGCTGGGATTTCAAACTCACCCTTGCCCGGCAGCTCCTTACCCGAGCTGGCAAACCAGATTCGGCCGGGTGCACCCGGCTGACCGCCAGCCAGCCCCCGCGCCGGTTAATTCATCCGTTCAACCGACAAAAAGAGCATAAACGGCCGATTCTCTAAGCTTTCAATCTCCAAAATTTGCCCCAAGCCACCGCGATACTTGCCCTCACCGCCTGAGTTCGGCCGCAGTTCACGCCGATAGATGATGAGCGGCGTCGTCGTTTCGGTGATTTCAACCTGTGACCCCCATACTCCGCTGGGATAAGCAGTAGCGGACAGGCAATCTTTGGTCGGCCGGGCCCCGGTGCCGCCATTGTGCGTCAGTTCGGCCGCAAAGTGAGTGATGTCTCCGTCTTGTCCCAAGTCAACGACATTGCGCATCGGCATGTCATACATGCACGAGGCGCCTTCGGCCGGGACTTGCCCCGGCATCGCCTGATGTAAGCAGCCAAACACCACGTCCGGCATGAGTTGACCAATCGTGTGGCGCATAGCAACCGGAGCCGGATGCTGCGCATTCAAAATGCTCCCTTCTGGTGCAGTCACAATAAACGGAGCCAGCGACCCCGCGTTATTGGGGATGTCACTAGCAACCAAGCAGCGGATGCCAAACACAGCGTAGGCGGTCGCATAATTTAGCGGCACGTTAATGCCCATCTTTGAACAGCTTGAAGTGCCGCTGAAATCAAGCACCATCTTGTCGGCTTCAATCGTGAGGGCGGCTTCAACCGTAATCTCCTTGTCATACCCATCAACCATGAGGGTGTTTTTGAACACTCCGGCCGGAATTTGGGCGATGGTGTCTACCGTCCCCTGATAGCTGGTGGTGATGATGTAGTCTGCCAACCCATCGAGGCTCGTGGTGCCGAAATCTGCCATCATTTCAAGGACCCGCGTGGCACCCACTTCACAACAGGCGATAAGTGCATAGGTGTCCCCTTCGTTCTGAATCGGTTCGCGCGAGTTGGCCTTGACGATTTGGAGCAGCAATTCATTGACGACGCCACCATCAACCAGTTTGCAAGGTGGGATGAGTAGCCCTTCGTCATAAATGTCGCTCCCTTCCGGCCCCATCCCCCGGCCGCCAAGGTCAATCAGATGGGAGGTGCAGGAGGTGTATCCCACTACAGTTCCACCTAAGAAGATGGGCTGCACCAAGAAGAAATCATTCAGGTGCCCGGCCGCTAGCCACGGATCATTGGTCATGTACACATCTCCCGGCCGCATGTGATCAACGGGGAAATAATCGAGCATATATCTGACCCCCTCCGCCATCGTGTTGATGTGGCCCGGTGTCCCGGTCACTGCTTGGGCCAGCATGCGCCCTTGCAGGTCAAACACCCCGGCCGAAATATCGCCGCACTCCCGCACGATGGGGCTGAAGGCGGTTCGAATCAGCACCTGACCTTGCTCTTCGACCAAGGCCAATAGCCGATTCCACATAATCTGTAATTCGATTTGATTATTTTGTAGATCGCCAGCTTGCTGGTGATTTTGCTCTGCGCCGACACCAGCAAGCTGGCGTCCTGCATTGGTTATGATGATATTCCCCGCCCCATCAACGGCCGCAGAGAAATCTGGTGTCAGCAATGTCGTTGTTTGAGCCTCAACGATGAGAGCGGGCCCGCTGATTTGGTCCCCCGGTTGCAAACTATCTCTGTAGAAAATCGGGGTTTCTAGCTCGCCCACATCCTGCCCAAAATAAACGCGCTGTGTTTTTGCAAGGTCGGGTCCAGCACGCTGGACCTCTACAGACTGGTCACTGGTTACCGGCGTACTGGAGGCTAACGTACTGACTGTAACCGACCAGTTCATAATTTCGATAGTGAACGCCGGAACTGACCGTTGAAACTGTGCCTGATAGGCGGTGTCATATGCGGCCGCAAGCGCGTCAAGATCGTCAGCTGTCAGCGGCCGATTGGGGATTTCCACCTCAATCTCGTGCCCCTGTCCTTTGTAGCGCATAAAGGCTGTACGGGTTTCGACAAGATCGGCCCCCAGTGCTCCTTTTTCAACGATGGCGTGCGCCTCGGCCGACGCCGTTTGAAGCAAGTCGTTGACTGCTTCAAATTGAAAGTTTTTGAGCGTCGTGTACCCACTGCGCACAATTTCATAGCTGACCGGAGCAAACAAGAAACCAACGGCCGAACCCACACCGGGATCTTGCGGGATTACGATGCGTGAAACTCCCATCTTTTCAGCCACCCGGGCGGCATGGAGCGGCCCATTGCCGCCAAAGGCGATCATGGTGCGCGAGCCCAGTTCAAGCCCCTGCTCAACCGCGTGGATGCGTCCGGCGCTAGCCATGTTTTCATCCACAATTTGCCCGATGGCAAAGGCGGCATCGGCCGTGTTTAACCCTAAGCCCGCCCCTACATGCTCCGCAATGGCTGCCTTTGATAGTTCTGGCTGGATGGCGAGCCTCCCCTCTGCAAATGCGCCAGTGTCAATGTGTCCCAGCGCGACGTCGCTGTCGGTCACGGTTGCCTCCGTCCCGCCCCGGCCGAAAGCGGCTGGTCCGGGCTCACTGCCTGCGCTGTCGGGACCAACTGTCAGCCGGTTTAAGCGATCCAACCGAGCGATAGAGCCGCCCCCCGCTCCGATTTCAATCATCTCGATGACCGGTATGCGGACCGGCAGGCCGGAGCCTTTCATAAATCGCTCAGCCCGGGCGATCTCAAAATTGCGCGTTTTTTGCGGCATGCCGTCATCGATCAGGCAGATTTTGGCCGTGGTGTCGCCCATATCAAATGAAACTACTTTGTCGAGTCCTAAATCTTTGGCGACTTGC
>JBCCSO010000308.1:0-5903 GCA_039199965.1 Chloroflexota bacterium
AGCCTTTTCTGATCTAACAACGCGTTGCTCAACTGTTCCTTCCCACTCCAAAATCATGTTCACACTGTTTAGATCCAAGTTTTGCGAGGGGGTAAGGACAAGGGTCCCCTTAATCAAATCTCCAGCCTGATACTGTCGATTTTGCTTCTCAAATTCAAATTTAATAGCGCATTGGTTGGTCATAAACTCGCATTGTAAGGTCAAATTCAATTCCTTGCTCAAAATCTGCTGCGAAGCTTAATAGAAAAATATGCTAATTCTTACCTTAACAGCCCACAGGTTAATCATCCTTGAGCTCGGCGGCTGAATGATAGGGCATAGTATGGTCTAGGATAGGATAAGAAGATGACAGAATCAGATTCCTCAGATTAGATCAGGCTTGGACTAAGATGGTTATCTGAACACAAAATATCGAAGGTCTTATGCCGAATACTATTCAAAACTGTTCGAAATAAGACCATAGAACTTTGTATTACCCCGATCTGAGTCAGTTTAAACTTTATCGGGGACCATAGGTATCATTGAAATGTAACAAAAAATGATCTTAGTACAACAAAGCTTTCTTGAAAATGAAAGTAAGCTACTCTTCCATTTGCACAGCTCGGATACTCATAACCAGTCCAACAAGGTCTAACACAAGAAATACGAGCAAAGCCATAACAGTTGATGTTTCACCAGCATTGAGCATACCCAAAACGTCACTTAGCTCACGACAAACAGCCCCAATAAAGGCAGCTACGTAAATTTTTGACATGCGGAAATAGATAGCAGAGGCCATGATTAAGCCCAAGCCAAGCGAACGACCAGCCCAACCAGTAGCTAGTACTTCAGCCCCATCAATGAAACCGGTTGCCCCAGATGGATTAATTAACCCTGATATGCCAAGATAAGTTCCAAAAAGAGCGAGTACGCAGGCATAGATTACAACATACATTGGTAACGTAGGTGGTTTTAGTTTTGACATAAGATTATTTGTGACCTCGTTTTGTGATTTAAGTTAGACATGCCAGATGTCATATTTTTTATTTAGGGACTGCATGAGAGCCTCATCGGCAAACTGATCATCAGTCATTGTTTTCAATTCTGCGAGATAATCTTCAAAACCGGCCGGGCTGAAAATACTCAACATCCTTCCCCCATTTTCACTCTTAGCTTCATGCCAAACATTTGGTGGCACATTAATAACTGTTCCGGGCTTGGCCACAATCGTTTCATCGTCAAAAATCAGCGTGACTTCCCCTTCAAGAATGTAGAAAATTTCTGTCATTTCTTTATGATAGTGACGGCCTAAGTGAAAATTTGGCTCCAATGTATCTTCAATCATTGAGACACGTCCCTCAGCTAGGCGGCCGACTGTTTTGACAAATATGTGATCACTAGACCATCTGTATTCAATTCCCTCACCGGGAAAAATAACTTCATGTTTCATTGGTACTCCTTTTTGATTCCTTGTTTTTTACTTAGTATTATGAAGATATAGCCTTTAGATAAGATGCCGCTTACTGAGCAACTCAATGCCAAAAGCTATAGTCTCAATTATGAATCTTGCCATAAACTTGAAAAGGGATTTCACTGTCTGAACTTGGCACTTTTAAGACAAAAGGCAGAAATCACCTGCAAAAAACCGTATAATCCTTGGTACTTAATTGACTATTGATGCAGAGCAGAAACTTATGAATAAACCCTCAAGAATCTACATTGATAACCAAGAAATACCATTACATGCATTTAAAGAATGTGTTGATCCAGCTGATGTCGCTCATGAGGTTGAGTATTTACGGTTTAGTGGCGCATCCCCATTAGCCAAGGCTACATTTCCTCATCGCCATAATTTTTATGAAATACTCTATGTAACAGAGGGTGTAGGAACCCATTTCATTGATTTCAATGCATATCCAATTAAGCGAAATACATTTTTCTTTATTTCACCCGGGCAGGTTCATTATTGGAACACAACTGTCCCACTAAAGGGGGAAATTTTAGTCTTCACAAATGATTTTTTGCTATTGGCTCCTGCAGATTACATGGTGGTGCAGGATTTCTCTTTTTTTCATACGGTAGAAGGTTCTTCATCTCTTCGGTTAAACGACAATGATCATTTAGAGATGATGTTGTTGTACGAAGCAATAGCAAAAGAATTCAAGGTGGATGATTCTCGAAGATCATCAGCGTTGCGCGCCTACATTCATATCTTACTTGTCCATATTCAGCGTATCTATGAAATACAAGAGACTAAAGACGAAAACAAAAAAGATAGTATCGCTCAGAAGTTAACTCGCCAATTCAAGCAGCTTGTAAGCAAACGATCAAGCATTGCCCATTCGGTAGAAGAGTACGCAATGCAGCTCGGAATATCTGGCAAACATTTGCATCGCACGGTCAAAGCGACAACGGGAAATACACCAGGGCAGCTTATTCGACAGGAAATTGTGCTTGAGGCCAAACGGTTATGTCAGCATACGAATTTGACAGCAACAGAAATCGGATTGCGGCTGGGTTTTGATGATGCTTCTTACTTTGGGCGATTCTTCAAACGCGAGGTGGGGCTAACACCCGGTCAGTTTAAAAAAGCCTCCTAGGAATTCACTTTTTATGCCCCAACAACATTGGCCGCACACCTCCACTTCCCACTAAGACATGAATGTTATGCAGTTGTTATATCCTTAACTTAAAATCTAGGAGTAATTCGATGAACATAAGCATACTCGGAAGCGGTTGGCTTGGTTTTCCACTGGCTCAACATTTCATAGCGGCAGAGCACGCAGTTAAAGCCTCGACAACATCAAAAAATCGGATGGCAGAATTAATAGCTATTGGTGCAGACCCTTTTCTCATCGATATAGACTCGCTGGCCGGAAATGTTCAAACATTTCTTCAGGCTGACATTCTAATCGTCAATATACCCTCAAAGAACATCGCTGGTTTTCGTCAACTTGTAGATGCAATTAAGGGTTCTAACCTCAAAAATGTTTTGTTTGTCAGTTCCACATCCGTCTATAAAAACATCAACAAGACGATCACAGAGTCTGATACCGAGTTTTATTCAGACAGTCCATTATTGACCATTGAGGATATGTTTACCGATTGGGGAAATAACAAAACAACGCTTGTTAGGTTTGGTGGTCTAATCGGATATGGCCGACATCCCGGCCGCTTTTTCAAGCCCGGCCGCGTCGTTCAAAACCCTGATTCACCCGTTAACCTGATCCACCGCGATGACTGTATTGGGATTATTAGTCAAATTATTGAGCAGGGCGTTTGGGGTGAGGTGTTCAATTGTTGCACGGACACGCACCCCACAAAAAGAGAGTTTTATACCCGAGCCACTAGATCGCTTGGATATGCCCCGCCTAAATTTGGTGAATCGGAAGCCGATGCAGGCAAAAAGATCAGCAACCAGAGAGTAAAGCAGCGGTTAAATTACACATTCAAACACCCTGATTTAATGCGAATCGAATTTGAAGAGAGCGTGTAGCAGGAATCAAAGACTATCGCTAGACAAGCAAAAAACTGTGCTGAAGAGCGATCAAATCGGCCGATTTAATGATACAATCATGTCTCATGCATAAAGACCAGCGACTTATTCAATCTGAAAATGCGATAATCGAGGCGGGCATTCGCACCCTTATCAGCAACCCTGCCGCCAGTATGTCAGACATTGCGGCCGCGGCCGGTGTAGGGCGCGCCACGCTCTACCGTCACTTTGATTCAAAAGAAGTACTAATTCAGCATTTGGCGGTCATTTGCCTGCGCGAGATTAATTCAGCAACTGAATCAATAAGCCACCTAAAAGGGTGTTCAGCACTTGAAGCAACCATCGATGCGGTCATGCCAATTGCAGATCGGTTTCGCTTTTTGACATCGCTCTGGGGGATGTTTTTTGAAAGCGAGAAAGTGAATCAAATTATTGAGATGCAGCACAAAGAGATCTACGAGATGGTCAATGATGCAAAGCGTAAGGGAGAAATTAATGAGTCGCTGCCGACAAAGTGGATAGCCTCCATTTTTGACGGTACATTAGCCGTCGCTTGGGAGCTGCTTGAATCGGGGGATGTTACTCCTAATGAGGCAGCTGAGTACGCGAAGCAAACATTTTTTAACGGATGCAAGCAGTCTATCTGACATTTTCTTAAAACCGATCAATGGTCAAAAATAAGAGCAGCAAACCGAGCTACTCTTAACTTGAGCTGCTGCTAAAGCGGCCGTGAAGAGGGCTTACAGACCTTAATCAATAGACTCTTATCTCATTTGGTGTTAACTGGCATCGTGCATGCTACGATTAAAGTCTCCACATCAAAAAACAGTTGCTAGCCCATGATGTGATGAAGCAGTTTTAAAACTTACAGATAACCTGATTTAAGCTCACACAAGTGTTTCGGCCGGAGTCTCATCAATGCTGTGGCACAGTGTGGAAACCGGCCACAGCATTGCTCAAAGTTAAACTGAATTCTCTACTTGTTCCGAGCCTCGGTCGAGCCGAAAGAAATGCCAACCCCGTCAAGTTGCTTACTGGTTGTCTGAGAGGCGATTTTAAAGTGTTTATAGGGCATTTTATTTTTCAAATCGCCTTACACCGCTAGCGCACAGATACTCAACATCAAAGCAAGGATTAAGGTTTTCAGAATATGAGCTCCAAAACAAGTAGCAAACCAAACCAAAAGATTGACACAACCAGCCAAGTTGGATTTGGCTCCCAAATTCGCAAGTCACCATATTTTGAAGCGACCCAGCGCTGGGGTGCCACAGGCTATTCAGTCTACAACCATATGTACATTCCACGCAGTTTCGGAGATGCTGAAGCTAATTTTTGGAATCTAGTAAATGATGCAATCCTGTGCGATGTTGCAGTTGAACGGCAAATTGAAATTACAGGCCCAGATGCCGCCCGTTTTGTCCAGTATCTAACACCGCGCAATCTTTCAAAGTGCAGAGTAAGGCAATGCAAATACGTGTTTATCACAAGTACAGAAGGGGGCATCATTAACGACCCTGTTCTGCTGAGGCTGGGAGAGAATCACTTCTGGTTGTCTCTAGCAGATAGCGATGCGTTGCTATGGGCCAAAGGGGTGCAAGTGAATTCGGGCATGGACGTCACCATCCGCGAACCAGATGTGTCACCACTCCAGCTGCAAGGGCCAAAATCGCGCGACATTATGTGCGCTATTTTTGGAGATTGGGTTCGCGATCTTCGCTACTATCGGTGCAAGGAAATTGATTTTGACGGTATTCCCCTCGTTATTTCCCGTACGGGCTGGAGCAGTGAGTTAGGATACGAAATCTTTTTACGTGACGGGGCATTTGGAGATGTGCTCTGGGAGCGGATCATGGAAGTAGGTGGTCCGATGGGGCTGCATGTTGGACATACGTCAACGATTCGTCGTATTGAGGGTGCTATGCTTTCCTACATTACCGATATGAATATTGAGAACAATCCGTTTGAATTGGGTTGGGACCGTTTGGTTGATCTAGACATGGAGGCTGATTTCATTGGGAAAGAGGCACTGCGCAAAATAAAAGCTGATGGGATCAATCAGCTCTTTGTAGGGGTTGAAATAGATGGGCCCAAACTAGCTAGCCCGAACGGTAAACACTGGACTATATTTGTTGATGATAAGTCTATCGGCAAAATTACGTCTGCTGTCTATTCACCACGTTTGGAAAAGAATATCGGTTTAGCAATGATGAACATTGAGCACAGCGACTTGGGTACGCGTGGATCGGCCGAACTGCCAGATGGGATGCGCCAGATTACGGTTGTGCCAAAACCTTTTTTCGATCCCGAAAAGAAGATCACGACCGGGTAAGCAACGCTGCCAAATCTTGGGCTTTACGGTCTTTACGCCCAGTACCGAACAGGGCAATAAAATACAGCTATGAAAGCATTAATTACCGGCATGAGCGGC
>JBCCSO010000309.1:0-5875 GCA_039199965.1 Chloroflexota bacterium
GACCACCACAAATGATGTGATCTGGTGGATGCGGCAAACGATGCATGATTTTGGGGTGCGGGCATGGTTCCAGCCATCGATTGAAATTCAGGCTCCGGGTCAGAGCTATGCGGTCATGGCCAAACGGGAGCAGATTATGCCGGGTGACTTGCTTCACTGCGACATGGGGTTTCACTATCTTGGTTTGGCCACAGACCAGCAGCAGCACGCATATGTTTTGGCTGATGGTGAAAAAGATGCCCCAGATGGTCTAAAAACCGGACTGTTGCAAGGTAATCAGATTCAGGATGTTCATGTGTCCAATATGAAAGTTGGACTATCGGGCAATCAAGTTTTGCTTGCCACACGCAATCAGTCGATCGAAAAGGGGCTCAAACCACAAATTTACAGCCATCCACTGGGGTATCACGGTCACGCGGCCGGAGCAACTATTGGCCTTTGGGATCAGCAGGGTGGCGTTCCCGGTAATGGAGATTATCCTGTGAAGGACAATACGGTTTGGTCTATTGAGCTGAATGCTAAGGTATCTGTGCCAGAATGGGGTGGTCAAGAGGTCCGCATCGCGCTTGAGGAAGATGCGATGCTGAAAGACGGCGTGTGCAGTTGGTTAGATGGCCGACAGGAAGCGTTTCACCTGATTTGATGTCACGATGAATTGATAAGATGAATGTGAGCGTTTGCGTGTAGAGTTATGCCATCATCCTATCATTTAATTAATGCATCGTATCTTTATGTTATTGCTCAAAATTGTTGGATTTGGTTTGCTGGCACTAGTTTTGCTCGTGGGTGGCCTGTACGTCTATGCTAGGCTCAAGCCGCGTTATGATCGCTGGTACTATCAAAATTTAAAGCTGAAACCCGATGTGGCACCTACCCAGTTTGATCAGGCGCTTGTTGATCAGCTTGATCAGCATTTCAAAAATGGAGATTTTGGCAATACTCGCGGGTTTATCGTATGGCAGAAGGGTGAGATTCTGTATGAGTACGCTCAACCCGGCACCACACTTGATGAAAAATTTCGCGTTTGGTCGATTAGCAAGAGCATAACCTCGGCCGCGTATGGGGTAGGGCTGCAGCAGAGCCAACTTAAGCCGCTTGATGAGCCCGTGGTCAGCGCATTTCCAGAATATGCAGATGCCTATCAATCGGACAGACGCAGGGCGGCAATGACGGCCGAAGATCTGCTAACCATGCGCAGTGGTTACAACTGGAGCGAACTAGGCTACCCTAGCGATTATCATCGAATGGCGCGAACAGATGATTGGATAGCCTACATGGCTGCTCATGAAATGGCCCAACCGGCCGGAGAATCGTTTGTTTACAACACCGCCAATACGATTATGCTGGCTGAAATTATCGCGCGGCAGACGGGCCAGCCGTTTGAAGAATTTGTAGGGGATCAGCTTTTTGGGAAGCTGGGTATTGATGATTGGCAGTGGCAGTATGGACCAAACGGGGTGGTGCAGGCCGGAGGCGGTCTGAGCATTTCTCCAAACGACATGCTCAAGCTAGGCATTCTCTACTTACAGGAAGGGGAATGGGAAGGGGAGCAGCTGATCAGTCAAGATTGGATTGAAGTCTCAACCAGTCCGATTACGGGTGACCCTGACTATTTTGAGTACGGCTATCACTGGTGGACGGTACCAGCCAAACATGTGCTTTCAGAGTCATTAGCGATAAGCGATGCCTATTTTGCATCAGGTTTGGGCGGTAACTATATTTGGGTTGTACCTCATTTAGATTTGGTGATCGTAACAACTGCCTACAACGGAGGTGAAATGGAGCTAACGTTTCCAGCCCTCAGATATTTCATCTTTCCCGCGCTTTCGGCTGAAGCCAAAACAGTGAGCGAGTCACAATAAGAATTTACGCAACGCTAGTTGAACGTGGACCACGCTCAAGTACTTCCTGAGCCGCCCCAGCCACGGCCGCAAGGTCCTCATCATTTTTAGTCCAGATATACCAACCGAAGTGTGAAGCTGCGATTTGAAGCTCGTAACAGTGATGGCGCGGGGCTGCGTCTGTTAGGTCGGCCGGGCTTAAATCCGGCGCGTTGAGCGTGCGGCTCCAGATGTCAGTCGCCGCAATTCCAGGATGCCATCCGCTCCAAATTGTGCACCATGCGACATCGTACAAAAAGTCTCCGCGTGCTGAGCATTTCCATGAAAAAATAGCTGTGGTTTCTGAGCTATCTTCTGACAGGAGTACGTTCTGGTGGAGCAGGTCACCGTGTATGAGATCGCGTCGTTCTGGGCAAAATGGCAAAAGTTCTTCGATGCGGGCCTGACAAGCCTGAAAGATAGCGTTTATCGGTTTGTTTTTTGCCAGCGTTTCCTGCCATCCTCCTGAAATGGAGTCTGGATTGTCGATCAAACCGCCGCGCAGCCAGTTGTGCCACGTTAGATCAGGCGCAGCTTCGGGATTGTACCAGAGCACCGGATCGTCCAGAGATGATTCGACAGAGCGGAGCCCGGCTAGCAGCTTTTCCAGTGCCTTTCCGGCCGCTTCGCTTTTTTCCACAGGCACATCTTCTAGAAATTTACCGAAATGCCTTCTTGAGATAGCGTAGTGATGCCCTAGCGCCTCTCCTACGTCCAGTACATCTGGAATGGGCAGACTGCCATTTTTGAACTGCATCGCCTGCTGGTCCATTAAAAACCCCTCAGACATATCGCCCAGACGCAGCACGAGATGCTCGCTGTCTACGCTGTATGTAAAGGCTGACGACCAGAACCCACCAGAGATTGGTTCAAGGTTATTGATCGTGCTTGAATGATAATCGGTCAGAAAGTTGGAAAGTTGTTTAGTCGAGGGACGCGGTTTTTGATTCATGATTTTTTTGCTAGTCTATGGCCAACCCAAAAAATAAATGCCCAGAGAGATCGAAGTCGGGTTGGCTGTGAGGCGATTCTAGCGGCAGATTGGGACAATTTATTCTTGTAAATCGCCTATCCCGCCATCAAGATGCGGCTGCTGGCCTCATCTGACAGCAAGAAGTGCCGCTTGCGCAGCACATCGTTTGCGCTGAGCCGATTGATCATCGCTTCTCGATCAGACTCAGTCTTAAATTCTAGGCCAACCAAAGCCCGGCCGACCCGCTCGCCCGTATACAGATAATTGAAGTAGCACAGGTTGGCTAGATCTTTGATCTGCTCTAAGAATTCGTGTAGTGCACCCATGCGTTCTGGAAATTCGTAGCGCAGCATCAGCGGATGCGTAAATAGTTCTGCTCGGTAAGGGATGGCGCGAAAGCGGGTTTCTTCGCTTGCCGAGACGTTTTCAACCGCAATTCCCACAGACTCACAGCGTTGAATGACCTGTGCCACAACCTCAACGGGAGCATCAAAGCCGATGATGGGGAACGCGCGCTCTTCATTAACTTTTCCGTACTGGAATTCCACAATGTTGCAGTCAAATAGGGCGTCTCTCATCAGTTTTAGGAGCGATCCGCCAGTTTCTGAAATCTCAAAGCGAAGCTGGTGGCGCAAATGTCCGCCTGTACCGGCCTCTGAGGCAATTACGCCCAGTTGAGAGAAGTCCATGTTGGCGCCGCACATGACCGCTAGTACTCTCTTACCGTCAAGCTGATCTTTTTGAGAAAACATACCGGCCAATCCTAGGGCGCCGGCCGGTTCTACAATGCGCCTGCGCCAGTTCCAAAACGAGCGTATGGCGTTGCAGATTTCTTGGTTGCTGACGGTGATAAATTCATCAATTAGCTCTTTGCACAGCGGATAGGTCAAGTCACCGGTGCGTTGTACGGCTGTTCCGTCTGAAAAGATGTCTAGCTCTTTGAGCGGAATCGGCTCTCCATGCTTGAGCGCGGCCTGCATTGAAGCCTGACCTTCAGCCTCAACGCCCACAATGTGAATGTTGGGCATAAAGGTTTTGAGCCAGCAGGAAACGGCTGCTGCCATCCCGCCACCGCCGATTTGTAGGTAGGCCACATCAAAGTTGCCCGTGCCTGCCATCACCACTTCGTCTGCCAGTGTCCCCTGTCCACCCATCGTCACCAGATCATCATAAGGATGCACAAACACGAGATCATGTTCGGCTCCGAATGCTTTGGCGGCTTGTGAGGCTTGATCGTATGTGTCTCCCACCAGCTTGATGGTGACGTGCTCGCCACCGTGTTTGGCTACGGCCGACCGCTTCATCATCGGCGTGGGTCTGGGCATGAAGATGGTGGCATTGCAGCCCAACTGTTTGGCTGCTAGAGCCACGCCCTGCGCGTGATTACCGGCCGATGCGCAGACAACGCCGCGCTGCCGCTGTTCTTCACTCAGCGTCGCCATCCGATTAAAGGCACCGCGCCACTTGTAAGAGTGAATGGGGGGCTGATCCTCCCTTTTCACCCAAACTTCGGCCGATGTACCGATATCTATTTGTTCAAACGGGGTAGGCTCCCGTACCGCATAAACCCGCTGGCGGGCTAAAAGAATTTCGTTAAAAAGAGCGTCGCGTAAATTGTGTGTCATCCAGAAAAAGGTTCCAAGTTGGTGGTTGAAATTGCTACTCGGCCAACCTTTTGCTCAACTTTGTTAAAGCTGATTTTTGGGTTGGCCGTAGCAATTCAATTTTACCACCTTTTAATTGGCCCTTTTGGGTGACCGGTTCAAAAAACGATCGCTAACGGGCTGGTGTCCGATGAGTTGTCCGGCCGATGGCATCATCATCGTTACCCCATTGCGGCCTAACATCTGAATCCGCTCTAGTTCAATTAAGCGGTCCATCTCCTCAGTAGAAAACTGACTGACGACCTTATGCAGCCGCTCTAAAATCCGGGCTTCTTGTTCCGCAAGCAGCTCTCGCTCGTGGGCAGATTCCAGTGACTCACGCACATGTCTGGGAAGCTGAATATGATCGACTAGCACTTCATTAATTTTGATTCCCTTTTGGTCAAATTTTGCCTTACAGATCTGCTTGACGTGCCGTTCAAGCCGTTTGACCGCGCCGGGAGCCGTCAGCTCTTGAGGGGGCATTTCACCCACGACGTGCTGTAGGGCCGCATTTGCTCGCTTTTGGATCGTTCCATCTACTTTGCCTGAGAATGCGCGGGCCATCTTGCTCATGTATTCCCGGCCGATTTTGTTTGGCTGGATTGAATAACCAACCTGCCAGCTAACTTTGACCGGAATGCCGCCGCTGGTCTGAATGCCTTCACTCGTATGTTTTGCAGTCTGTGAGTTAAGCGGAATGACTTTGCTAATCTCTTCTCTAAAAGGATCTGTCAGGTGACTGCCCGGCATTAGAAAGCGCACAAAATTGCCTGTGCGGCTGTCAATAACGAGGGCGGCCTGAAACTCACCCAGCGTGATACTGGCTGCTCGAAAATACAAAAATGAGCCGACTCCGGCTGTACCAAGCAAAATGATTGCACCAACTAACATCCAGCCAAAGCTGATTCCTGCGATAACGCTGATCCCTAATCCCAAACCTGCGGTGAAAAATTTCCACATAAGCTTGTCTCCATCTGATTTCAAAAGTTGATAGTGTTCAAGTTACACTTAATCTGAAAGAGATGATAGTGTAAATGTGACACAATGTCAACCTCTGATTTAAAAACAGTGTGTGCTTGTTTGTGAATGGTGTTCTAAAATCACCAAAAATTTGGGCGAAATTGGAGATTTTCAATGACAACACAGCAAAAAATTCAGCAAGGGACTCAGTGTATTTGGGGGGGCGAAGAGAATTACCTGTTAGCAGGATCAACGCAGGTACCGGTGGTGCACAGCGTCTCTTTTGGCTACAACGACATGGATGAATGGCTTGATGTTGCCTTGGGGCATAAGCCGGGACACATTTACGGCCGGAATACCAACCCAACCGTGAATGCTTTTGAAGCAAAGATTCGTTTGCTTGAGGGGGCTGAGGC
>JBCCSO010000310.1:0-5874 GCA_039199965.1 Chloroflexota bacterium
GGAACATGATAAATCATCACAACGCCCTCTTGGGTTGGTGCCTCTTCCTGCACAAATGAAATGTGCTGCCGCTCGCGCACCCAGCGGACAACATTGTGATCAAATCGCACGACGACTTCAAACTCTTCCTCTTGCGGCCTAGCATTAATCTCTTTGCGGGGCTCAAACGATTGATCAAGCACCTGATACTGATCAATACGGGCCAAGTTGAAACTGCGGACATCCTTGCGCAGGCGGCAGTAAGCTCTCAAAAGCCACGAGTGATTGATCATCGTTAGCCGGATTGGTTCTGTTATGCGTTGGGTCTGTTTGTTCCCAGTCAAGCTGTGGTAAGTGAGCTCAAGCAGCTTGCTGTCATTGATAGCCTGCTGAATGGCAAGCAGCTTGTTGTCATCAAAATCGATTTGCGGCTTGGGTGTAGCGAAAAAGTTAAGCACGGCCGTTAAAGCATCAACTTCTTGTTTCTGTCGGTTTGGTAGGATGGTTTGAATTTTTTCCAGAGCACTTTCAGCTGATTTTGACGTTACACCGTCGGCCGAAAACCCCATAAACATTGACAAAGCTAGCGCCAAAGATCGCGCCTCTTCTGGCGAAAACGTAACCGGCGGTAGGTAATAGCCATCCATTAGCCGGTAGCCTTCACCTGCAACCCCGTAAAGCGGGACTCCCACCTCGCATAGAGCATCAATATCTCTGTAGACCGTTCGTTCTGAAATTTCAAAGCGTTCTGCTAAATCTTGTGCGCGAACCAAGTCGCGACTCTGAAATATGACCAAATAGGCCATTAATCGATCAACACGCGTCATGGCCTATTTGATACCACATTTTTAGTTTCCTGCCCTTACAAGATAGAGCTTCGGATATGGCTAAACTGCAAGTGGCATACGTTTTGGGCCGTTTACATATCGTTCGTAAAGGGTTTCAATCCCTTCTTCCATGCCAATAATCATGAGTTGGTCGTCTTCTTCCAAGATTAATCGACCATCCGGAATGATCTCTTCTCCATCACGGTGGATAAGCGCTACTAGTACATGCTCCGGCCATTCAATGTCACTCAGTTGGCTGCCAATCAAGGGTTCAGTGAGATGGCCTCTGGTCAGCCATAGCGTCAAAAGCTGTTCCTGATGGAGCAGAATTTCTTTTAGCTCGTGCCAGTCATCTGCGCCGTGCCAGTCGACAAGGAACCCGCTTTGCTCTACCTGATGGGCCAATTCGGCCAGTAGACGCAGGTGCTGGCCTGCTTTATCTACGGGGCTCACCACGAAAAATAGAGCGTGTACCCGTTCTTGACGTCTTTCTCCATTGACTTCGCAGTTAACTGGAATGCCTTCGCGTGAGCGAACGATCACCATTTCTGTGTGGGTACATCCGATCAACTGTGCGTTCGGGAGGGCCGCAATATCCCCAATCAGGGTAACTCCATTTTCAATACTTTCTAAAAAGGGTTGAATATTGGCATCAAAAAGCTTTGGATCGTTCTGAGAGAAGAGCTGGATCGCTTCTCGGGCCGCATCCTCAAACGGGATGGGAGCATTTAGGTCAATGACGCTGGCTCTCGCTACTACTTCTGAAAACGGATCGTCATGGCGCAATCCTTTTTCTTTCATGATTTGTCGCAGCTCGTGCTCAATGCCTACGTGCCGCCGTTCACCCAGTCGTGAAAACCAGTGGAAAATGGCTCCATGCCGCTGTACTCTATTGCGGCCGTAGTAGGCGTACCAGCCAACGGCGGCTGCTACGACCATCATCGTTAGCGCCAATGCATCAGCCCCAATGTATGAAAGCAAAAAGACGGCTGATAAAATGCCACCAATTTGCATCGCTGGATAAAGCGGTGTCCGGTAAACTGGATCATAATATTCTATGCGGCTTTCGCGCATGACGATAACAGCTAGGTTAACCAGCATGAAAATGACAAGCTGAAAGGCACTGGCAACTTTGGCGATGGTTGACTCATCCAAGGCTATGATGGCGAAAAGCATGAGCCCGGCTGTAACCAAAATTGAGAACAGAGGTGTCCCTCGCTTGGTGAGTTTGGCAAAGCGATCGGGTACAAGATGGTCGCGCCCCATGGCCAACGGATAGCGAGATGCGGCTAAGATGCCTGCGTTGCCGGTTGACGCAAATGCCGCAACAGCACTGGCAACGACTAAAATGACGCCAAGTTGACCCGGTAAGAACCCAAATGCATAAACGGCCGAATCTGCTACTGGGGTCAAGCTGTTCTGGAAGGTCTCTGCTGGCAAAAGGCGCCCCATCATCCAAATGCCAATCACATAAATAATTGTGGTTGAAATGATTGAGAGGATCATGCCCAAGGGTATGTTTCGGCCGGGATCGACTACCTCTTCTGAAACGCTGGCTATTTTTGTTAAGCCTGCATATGATACAAAGACAAAGCCAACAGTGCCCAGCAGCCCGCCAAAACCGGATGCAAAATAAGGACCACTGTCGGTGCCCGCTTCTGGCGCAGCGCCGCCACCAGCTAAGGTGACTAATCCACCAATGAGGAAAAAGGCCATCACTGCAACCAAGACTGAAACAAGGATTCTTTGAAGGCCAGTGCTCTCTTTGGCACCCACAATGTTGAGAATGGTGAACACGATGGTGAGGCCAATGGCTACCGGCCGGATGTCGTCAAATTGGAAAAATAAGGCCAGATAGGCACCCATACCGATCAAGGCAAATGCGCTCTTTAGTGCAAGGGCTAAATATGTACCGACACCACCTACTGTGCCGACCAATGGCCCCATCGCTCGATCGAGGAAGAAATAATCACCACCCGCGCGCGGCATGGCGGTTGAGAGCTCTGCCATGCTAAACATGGCTGGAAGCATCAAAATACCGGCGATCAAGTAGGCAATCGCCACGGACGGGCCGGTCTGTGCTGCAGCCAGTCCGGGGAGTAGAAAAAAACCTGAGCTAAACATGGCTCCGGTACAAATTGCATATACATCAAACAAACCCAATGATTTCTTGAGTTTCAGCTTACTTTCCATGAAATAACTCTCCTAAATGCTGTTTGTAAAAGACGATCGTTGATGTGGGTTATTGCGGGAGATTTCCATTTTAATGTGGAAATACTTAGCAATGCATCTACACAACAATCCTAGTAGGCTAATCCAAAGTTAGAATTAATCACGGATCAACGCAAAGACAAAATTTATGTATGTTGTAGGACTGCTTAGCTAATTATCAGTTGGTTATGCGTAGGTAAGTAGGTGTCTAGATTTAAGCTGAATTTTGTTTCTGTGCGAGAATAAGGTGGGATGGAAAAATAGTAAGTAGTGGCCTAGCAATGAATTTTATATTTTCTAGTTGCTTAAAAACGGCATCGAGTTGTGAAGGAAAGTTGTAGGCACTGACTTGTGGAAAAACAATCTCATACCGCGATTGGAACGCACTTGAAAGCCCACGTCTAAGATCCCAATAAGACAATAAGTGCGCATGGACGAAATCATAATCGATGCCAATCCGCCATTTTACGTATGAATTGGCCCACGCCCGTGGGAACATACCTACCCAGCGCAGCTTGACATGAGGTTCCGGCAGGAAAAGATCAAAGCGATTGCGTGAGTCGGCCGCAAAACATCCCTTATCTTTCAATACTCTCTCGATCTCAACAAGTACCTCATCCACAGTAAAGACGTGCTCAAGTACATTCTGAGCTGTAATAAAAGAAAACTGCGATTCTTCAAACGGGAGATGTTGAGCATAGGCTTGAGCAAAAGTAATGTTGGTTAGACCTTGTTCCTCACAAAATTTCTTGGCCAGAATAAGCTCGTTTAACTGTGGCTCAATGGCTAGCACGTGAATGAATTTGCGGGATAAAGTAACCAAGCCTGCACCTGAACCACAGCCAAGGTCCAAGGCTGTGTGGTAATCTGGTAAGCTAAATCGCGTTTTTAGCCGCTCTAGAAACATGTTTGCTAGTTGTGAGCCTCTTTCTAGTTGTCCAGAGCGATATTTTTTGTAAATAGCGATGAGTTCTTCGGACGCCTCAACATCCTGCATGGATACGTGAGTGGAAACTAACTCTTCAAACGATGATGTTTCATAGTCTGCAATAAGCTGGTCTGTTTTCCACTGCTCTGATGCATCCGGTTCTTGCTCAACCGGGTAGCGTAAGTCGGGGATTCCAAATTGGATCGGATACTGGAAGTCGCACGTTTTGCACTGCCCTTTTCTAATACTTAATTGGGATAGTTCCCCTTTGCACTTTGGGCAAATCAACTCAGGGCAGGTAATGTGCGAGGATAAACTAGTTTCTGTGCTCATAAAAGTCAGTTTTAGAATTTATGAAGTTTACACTGATTGTGATTGCAGATACATCGCTGTCAAATAATGTTGCCAAAACCATTCAGTCAATGACCAATCACCTGCTCAAAATATCTGAGCCAGTTTCTTCCCATAATTCCTGCCGTTTCATCTTCTGAAAATCCCACTTCACGCAGTCCTTCCGCTAGTGTGCCGAAATCAAGCGGTGATTTAAACCACTCTTGCCATTCCGGCCAGCCCGGCTTGGCGTTTGGCCCGGCCGGACCATGGCTCTGAGCATGGGTCCAGCGGCCGCTACGCAGCCAGTTTAAATACTCAGGCGTGCATTTGGTCACAAGATCTGTTCCGATTCCTAGCTTTTCAGCTCCCGTGATGTCGGCCGCACGCGCCATTGACTCACAAAACTGTTGTAGGGTAACCTCACGTCCGCCAATTAAAAACGGATATAGACTGCACCCCAGCATTCCGCTGGCCTCTGCAAGTTCACGAAGCACCAGCTCGGACTTGTTGCGCGGTATGTCGCTGAGCCAGTTGGGATTTGAATGGGTCACAGCCACCGGTTTTTCTGAGAAACGGATCGCATCTAAGGTAGTTTGTTCCCCGACGTGTGACAGATCAACGACCATACCAACCCGATTCATTTCTTTGATGACTTCCCGCCCGAAACGAGTTAGTCCGCCGTCGTTGGGTTCATAACAGCCGGACCCCATCAGGCTGGCATTGTTGTAGGTAATTTGCATTACGCGAATTCCCAAGCGATGAAAGACCTCAACCAGTCCCAAATCATCCTCAATCGGGGATGAGTTTTGGAAACCCAGCATGATGCCAACTTTGCCAGACGCCTCGGCCGCACGGATGTCATCGGCCGATTGAACCTGCATGATTAGATCAGGGTGCTGTCTGAAAAAACGATACCATTTATCTACCTGTGACAGCGTTTCACGGGCGTTTTCCCAAACGGCCAGCGTAACATGTGCGCAGGTGACACCGGCCGCCTTAGCTTCTTGAAAAAGGGACTGATCCCAGTTGGAGCAGTTGAGTGCATCGATAATCATATGCAGAGGGTAGCAGGGTTTGCGATCGGGAGCGAATCTCTGGAAAATTGAAGGTATGCAAAAACTTCGCGCAAAGATTTACCAGTTTGCTTTTTTGTCTGAACGGCAGAAATTTTTGGGAATCGTAGCTCGTTATTGGATTCAGTTGGGGTTGATGGCTTTAACCGTGCTTTGGCTGTGGCTGCAATTTTGGTCACAAGCTGCCCTGACATCGGTGCTAATTTTACTTATGAACTATGTGTATGCGGCCGCCAAGCGGAACAATTACAAGGTATTTGTTGATACTCCCAAAACAGATAGCGGCCAAATAGAGCCGCTTGAGGCTGATGTAAAGCTGCCCGTGCGCGGTACCGGGATGTTTATGTCAGGCGAAAAAGAAATCCGCTTGATTTTGGCTTCGGGAGCACTGTGGCGCACGCCAGAAGGTGATTTAGGCGTTATGCTTGAAGCTGCTCCGAAGCTTTATAAGTATCAGTTTGTCGAGCCTCATCGCGTAGAAAAAGTGAGGCTGGGCAATCTAAATCTAGCCGGTAATACGGGA
>JBCCSO010000311.1:0-5869 GCA_039199965.1 Chloroflexota bacterium
AAACGACTGGTTTACTGAGCGGGGGGCAAAATACACGATTCAGGTCGCCATGTACAAAGACATCGCCACGATTACGCTCGACACGACCGGGTCAGGTTTGCACACACGTGGCTATCGGGTAGAGGCGGTTGAGGCACCCATCAAAGAAACGATGGCGGCCGGGCTGGTTCAGCTCAGCTTTTGGCATCCTGAACGCCGCTTAATTGACCCATTTTGCGGCTCAGGCACCATCCTGATTGAAGCAGCCATGATGGCGCGGAACATTGCACCGGGACTTGGCAAAAAGTTTGCCAGCGAGCAGTGGGATGCGGTACCTATGAAGGTCTGGCGAGATGCAAAAACATCTGCTTACGACGCCATCGATCAAACGCCCCGTGAAAAAGAATTTATGATGCGGGGAACTGACATCGATCCGGCCGCCGTTGAGGCAGCCAAGCTCAACGCAGACACGGCCGGTGTGGCTGAGGACATCATCTTTGAGGAAAAAGATGTGCATGATTTATGGATTGATCGGCAGTATGGGATCATGATCTCTAATCCCCCCTACGGGCAGCGGATTTCTGATTTTCAATCGCTCAATCAAATGTACATTTCGCTGCATAAAACGTTCAAAAAGAAATTTGGCTGGTCGGTTTATGTCCTGACGGGTGACAAAATGTTTCCCCGCTACTTCAAACGGGCTCGGCCGGATCGGGTGCGCAAACTTTTCAACGGAAATCTTGAGGTGAACTACTATCAATACTACGGAGATCGGCCGCCAAAACCGGCCGACAAAGAGTAGTTCCCAAGCGTCTCATATCCCTTCTTCATACCGATCCAATCAAAAATCCACACACAGAAGAAGTAGTATTTGAACTACAGCAGAAAGAAATCTCAGTTTTGCCAACTAGATTAGACTCACAGCCAAGTGCAACGATATAAATAATATCAACTTTACTGGAGGAATCATGACTATTTCAGAGCAAGAAATCTTAGACGCCCAGCAAGCTTGGGGTCAGGGAATAGTTAATATCGGCAAGGTCTTTATTGATAGCGGGGACTATAGTGTGGCCGCTGAAAAGCACATTCACAGCTTTTACAACTACCAAGAAGGTGCCGTTTTGTTTAAGCCAACACTGGTCTCAGAAAAACAATTTCGGACAGATTTCGAGGGTGCACTCTCCTACTTTGTTGGTGGAAATGCCAATTATCCAGAAGACCACGGATTCGCGATTAAGCCATGGTCACACGTACGCTGGGAAAACATCGGCACAAAAATCATTGGCAACATGGCAATGGCAATGGGCAACTACTACTTCACAATGGTAGATGGCGGTGACGTTGTAAAGGTCGAATACTCATTTGGGTACACGAAAAACAGTGAAGGACAATTGAAGATTATTCTTCATGACTCACATGTTCCATATTCACCCTAACATGGTGGGAAACCATAGAAGTTCTTGCTGTCAACATAGTCGGTTTGTTTAAGTACAAAGTAGTAAACCCTTCACCATTTTTTAAAAGGCACTATGGCTAAGTTGTATATCAAATAAACAACCCAATACTCAAAGTATTGATTAATGACAGGAAGCTAACGAATCTTATGCCAGTATTGATGTGAGCAATGGCGCAGTCAAATTCGACGTAGCATAGCGTCCAATCATATTCGACCAGTGCCCCGTGCCAGTTTTTTGGTTCGGGGCATTTTTTATTGAATTGAAAATTTGCACCACAACAACAGCCAAAATGAAAGAGTCATGTAGAATAATTTAAATCACTCAATCACACCAAATTTCTCTATGGCTAATATACTCATTATTTCAGGTGTTGTTCCAGCCCGCATCAATGCAAACTTAGCTTACGCAACCTGCTTAAAGGAGTCTGGTCACACCGTGTCATGTGCAAGCCCGGCCGATGTTAGCGATTTAGTTGCCAGCCGCGGATTCGCCTTTTATAAGCTCAAACCTGAATCCGGTGATATGTTACTAAACGGTTCAATGTTAAATGGTGAAACAAAGTCAAAAACAGAAAAGCTGAACAAACTCATTGAACTAATCGATGATGATCACCTGCTCAACGTGATTGATTCTACGCAACCAGACCTCGTTATGGTCGATTGCGAGCTTCCAACATTAATCATGAAAGCTTATGTAAACAAAGTTCCCATCGTCCTGCTCTCCACCATATTCACAATATGGAAGTTCCCCAATGTTCCCCCCTTGCACAACGTAGCGGTTCCCGGACAGGGTAGAAGAGGCGGTCGTCTAGCCATTGATTTGCTGTGGCGCAAATATTGGCTGACACTGCGCAAAAGACGGTTAAATGAGCGCCGACAAGCAGATGGGATCGACCGGCTAACGCTGCTTAAAGCATATGGCAAAAAAGTGGGATTTCCTTTTGCACAGGAGGCTGAGCCCACCATGTGGATGCTTCCATTCTCGTTCAAGACGCTACCGATTATTGCCACGGCGGCTCAAGAGATGGACCTGCCGCATACGCCAAAGCCTAACTTTTACTATGCAGGGCCTATTTTGCATATAGGCCGTTCAGAACCGGCCGTTCCCGGCAGCGATGCTGAAAAAATACGGTCGCTATTGACCAAGCGTGATAAAAACCGCCCGCTAGTTTATGCATCAACCAGCTCGATTTTTGAAGCAGATACAGAGTTTCTGGGTAAGATCATCAAAACAATGGAGATCAATCCGCAGTGGGATATGATTTTGGCTCTGGGCAAAAAATTGCATATTTCTGAATTAGGCGGCTTACCCAATAATATCTATGCGTTTAGCTGGGTTCCACAGCTCGATGTGATTGAGCAAGCAAACTGTGTCATTACGCATGGGGGTGTAAACACCCTAAACGAAAGTCTATGGTTCGGAAAGCCTTTGCTTGTTTATTCAGGCAATTTTGCAGACCAAAACGGAAACGGGGCTCGTGTTGCGTATCACAACGTCGGCATTGTGGGGAGTAAATCGGCCGATGGCCCGGCCGAAATTTCAGCTCATATCAACCAACTACTAACAGATAGTTCAATCAAACGAGCAGTTCAAAAAATGAGCCAGTCGGTACAGAGATATACTGAAAACAACACCGCCGTTAAAATCGTTGAGCAGTTTTTAAAATAGGGAACTTTCTCTGGTTCTGTGGCGTTTCACCCCCATGGAACAAGCAAAAGAATTATTCGGATTATTTCTACTACTGGCCTTCATGCTCATTTTTCCGGGGATGGTGAGCTTATGCGACTGCAAGGCCTCACAAGTTCCTCGGGCCATTGCAAAATCATCAATCGCTGTCTTTTCGGGACAGATTCATACAATTGAAGCGCAACCTGTCCAATTTGAGGATCAAATCGCTGTCCGCACCACCTACCATGTCCAATCGGTCAAGGGTTGGTCATTTAAGGGGGCACAGACAGCCGAGTATTATCTACCTAGACTCAATTCGGCCGATGTATGTCATGAAACCCAAAACAACTATCTGTTTGTCGTGATTGGACCGGCTAGCGGAAGCCCCTATTTCTGGGATTGTTACGCTCGCCCTTCAATTTTGCTCAGCAGGTAAACCGCAAAGGTAGGAACCCAGTGAGAAATCATATAATCTTCGTGATTGGCCATCGGCAATCCGACTTCTTCATGCTTTTTAGATAACGCCTGCAAATCGGGGATGCTCGGATGATCTTTAGGCAGAGCCTGCGCAATGCTATAAAGCATCCAACTACGGCTTAGATTAAGGCCAGCCCAGTGGGCTAGCTGTCCATTTGAGGGATCTATGACTTCAACCGGCTGCAAGACATCAAATCCCTCGGGCGCGAATAGATCAAGCCAAATTTCGAATTCATCCTCATCCAAAATACGCCCCATTAGGTCAGCCTCCGACAGTGCTGGGGACAAAAAATCGGCCGCAGACGGCTCATAATTTAGATTGATGTTGGTGTCTGCCCAGTAAAACTGACGACCGGCCGACGACACCGCGTCGACCAACTCATGATCATTCACGGCCAAACCATAGTCCAGAGCCAATCCTAACGAGAAAGCAGACTGATTGTGCAATCCACCCCGGTTTGGCATCGGCATCCGTTCACAGTACGCCAAAAACTGATTCCGTGCGTGTACTTCTAGCGGTTGCAGAACCTCCTCCCATTTTTGGGCATGCGGTTTTTCCCATCCTTTTAATTCTGCACACAGCAGCAACATCCACGCCATGCCGTACGGCATCTCGAATGTGGGCCGTTGAGCTAGATAGTCAAGCTCTACAGCCACGTTTTGTGGATTGAGAGTTTGATCAATAGCTGGAACTGCCTGTTCGTGGAATTTGCCACAGGGCAGCATTTTCATAACTTTGACCATTTGCCAGTGGGAGTGGACGGCCGAATGCCAGTCATAGCAGCCATAAAAAGCAGGGTGTATTTCTTTGGGGCAGACTTGTTTTTGCAGAGGGTTTCTTAAAGTGAGCTGGATGCCGTTGGGATATTCTTGATGGATTAGGCGTGTAGTCTGCCAACCCAACTGCTCAATCAGAGGATTTTGTATAGTGTTGATCATTTTGTGACACGAGATATTGCCGCACCGCTCTGCTCTATGGTACTGAAACAGAAACGATCTAGCAGTTATGACTGGAACAGAGATCACTGTGGAAAGTTGATGGTGATCCTGCGTCACTGGGTTTATTTTTTGGGATTCTATTCTTTTGTATACCGACCCATGGGTCAAAGCAAAAAGTTAGTCGGCCGAAACATGGATCAATTGCTCATTGAAAGTATGCAAGCTACCCAACTTCCCGCTTCGCTAATTGACGGCCGTCTCCCACCCGCCTCGTCAGCTTGATGTTGTCTAAATGCTCCAGAAAACCGATGGCATATTTACGGCTTGTGTCAAACAAATCACGCACTTGTGACGCCGTAATCTCCCCGTTTTCTTTGATGTAATCCACGACCTGCTGCTTAAACCGCTCGTATTCCTCAGTGCGGTAAACAACATCATGGCTCACCGGCCGGATTCTGCCCAGATCAATCAGAGCAAAGTAGAGATCATCTCCAACAACAGATTTTGCTTCTTTAACACTGGGCGAATTGATTCCGGCCGCTTTAAACTGCCCCATCAACTTGTCAATTGACTGCTGCTGATCGGCCGAAAACGAGACTTCATGCTCCTGCTCTTTTAAAACCGCCTCTTCAGCCACCAAGGGTGACTGTTCCACGATTGGTTGAAAAACAGTCCCCTGGATTTTCAAACGACTGCGCACCTCTTCAAGCGGCATCCCCAGCCGCAGCGGATGATCTCTGTGGAACGCCCGCACCATCTGCACCATGTCATCGCTCAAGTTCTTGAACTTGGTCCACGTGATAATTTGCTTGTCGATCTGAATCACCCGCTCAGAATCAAGCAGTTCAGCCATGGCCTCATCAAATTTTTGTTCATCTATTCCAGCCGACCGCTTGAATTTAGCCGTGTTAACCGGGTCATTCCCCACCAGTTTTTGTAGTAGCAAGTCTCCCGGTGTGCCTTTTTCAAGCGTCTTGAGCCGATCAATCACTTCCGGCCGGAATCGACGGTGTTTGCGGCCGGGAAACGGATCCAGCACCTGACCACCCCCTACTGTCGCAGCGGGCGACGGCCGACGAATAATAAATCGATCACCGCGTATCACGGCCACTGGCTCTTTAAGCGCAAACTGCACCCAGCCAGACTGTCCCGGTTCAATTTCATCTGTACCCAATAGGCGGGTGCGGGCCAAAACCTCAGATGCCCCCACAAATAATTTGATCTCTTGATTATGCTTGAGCGGCGCATCCGCATCTGACAACTGCCGATAGAGGCCATCAAACAAAATGGTGCTGCGCAGCACCCCTTCTGTCGTGAGCACATTTCCCCGCACCAGCTCATCCCGGTCA
>JBCCSO010000312.1:0-5868 GCA_039199965.1 Chloroflexota bacterium
CCAGTGGACGGCCGTAAGCGATCATTTAAATAAGCGGCGTGATGAAGTTGCCAATCGTGTTGTCGGGCAGGGTACGGCTCAAGAAAGCACCTTGGCGTATGATCGCCAGCGCTTAGTTGATTCAATTAGCAAATCAGCTCGGAAATCGGTTGACAGCTATGATAAAACCCACGAGGTGGATCAAATCAACATCCGTGTTCGTGAAGCGATTAGCGGTGTGGCAGGTTTGAGTGTAGCGGCTGGTGCAACGATTACAGTTGCTTTGGCAACTGCAATGGCGGACGTCACAGGAATTTTGGCCGGCGTTATCATCGGTGGTCTTGGTCTTTTTGTCTTTCCAAACCGTAGAAACAAGGCCAAGCGAGATTTGTCAAATCGCCTTGCTGAATTAAAAGACGAATTGCTCACAACCCTCCGTGATCAGTTTTACCGTGAGCATCGCCGCTCGCGCCAGCGCTTAGATGATGCTATTGCACCATTCTCCCGCTTCGTCCGGTCAGAAAGCGGCAAAATCGAAGAGGTACGGGACAAGCTGCTTGATCTGGATCATGAATTACAGGGACTTTCTGCCCAAATTGAGGCCCTCTAAGGATTCACAATTCAAGCCAGAATGATAAAATTAGGTCCGTTGAGAAATCAGCGGACCTTTTTTGTTTTAATCCATCTAAACGCTCATGATAGTTATTAAAAACGATCACAAAAGTAATGAAATATGGCAATATCCGGTTGAGAAAATTCTAGGTCAATCGGACCACCATATCACGATTGAGGCTTTCTTTAATCGTGATGACTACAATGCAGGATTTACCGTATTCAAGCGCAACGATCGCTTTGTAGAAACCTTTTACAACGATCGCTGGTACAACGTTTTTGCGATTTATGATCGAGATGACGGGGTGCTGAAAGGATGGTACTGTAACGTCACAAGACCGGCCGTTTGGGATGAAAATCGGCTTGCTTCAGATGATATTGCGCTAGACGTATGGGTTTCAGCTGACCAAACTAAGGAGCCGCTGGTCTTAGACCAAGAGGAGTTTGTTGAATTGGGGCTCCCTTCGGCCGAATCGGCAGAAGCATTGAATGCAGTAGATCAAATTTTAGAAGAAGCTAAAGCAGGGACCCTGCCAAAGTAGCGGGTGAACTATTTAGGGTCAAGTAAACCCACTTCCATCTTATTAATCATGCACCAAGCCCGCAGATATTCGGCTACGCTCCATGCCTGAGCCGGGCAGCCGCGAGGGGTGAATGGAGCATTACCATCGAAAATTTCGCTGATACTGCCCAAGCCATGATCGCGTAGATGGCGTAGCGCAGGTTCTAAATAAGACCGTGCTCGATCAGGATCTTTATATACCCGCAGATGGGCTGCAATAAACGGGCCGATCAGCCAGCCCCACACGGTCCCTTGGTGATAAGCTGAATCTCGCTCAACAACATCACCTTTGTACACCCCAATGTAGTCTTCATCATTAGCCGCTAGTGTGCGCAATCCGTGAGAAGTAAGCAGCTCTTTGGCGCAGGTGTCTAATACTTGTTGCTGTTGTTCTGGCTCAAGTGGACTGTAGGACAGGGAAACAGCCAGCAGTTGATTCGGCCGCAAGTGATTTTCGGGACCTTTGGGACCGTCGATTACATCGTAGCAATATCCCCTTGGAGAGAACCAGAATTTGCTAAAGCTGGCTTTTACACCTGTTGCTAAGTCATCGTAAGCGACTGGCGAGAAACCTAGGCGCTTTGAAAAGTGGCACATATTGCGCAGTGCGTTGTACCACAGCGCATTGACTTCAATCGGTTTGCCAACGCGGGGAGTAATCACCACCTCCCCCGGCTTTGCATCCATCCAAGTGACTTGAACCCCTTCTTCCCCTGCATAAAGCAGGTGATCTGATGGGTCCATTTTGATTGAAAAGCGGGTACCGCGCTGATACCATCCGATAATGTCTTGGAGCACCGGGTAAAGCTCACGAATAAAATCGATATCATCTGTTGCTTCAAGGTAAGTCCGAATGGCCTGAAAATACCACAGGCTAGCGTCGGCCGCGTTGTACTCGGGTTTTTCCCCCACATCGGGGAACCGATTGGGCAACATTCCTTTGTCCACGTACTTTGCGTAGGTAGAGAGGATGCTCTTGGCAATTTCCTCACGGCCGCTGCATAAAGTTAGGCCCGGAATGCCAACCATAGTGTCCCGCCCCCAGTCACTAAACCAAGGGTAGCCGGCGATAATTGAGTGACCATCTGGTCCACCGGGATGGCTACGTTGCACAATAAATTGATCGGCCGCAAGCACCAACTGCTGCATTTGACCGTCAATCTCCCCTTGAATTCGCTTTGCCCGCTCAATCAAATCTGTCTCATGAGCAATTCTTCTCTCATATGCTAAGTTGCCGTTGATCTCACTATATTCAGCCGTGCTTGCCACAATCGTGACAGATTCACCGGGATTAAGGGTGATGGCAAAATCAGCGATGTTGAGATGGTCTTCGACAACGTCAGGCTGTCCACGATACTCTTCGTTACTGTAGAAATAATCTTCATGCCATTCTTCTTGCGGGTAAATTTCACCACGACTAGATTTTAAATAAAGCGGCTGAGCTCCCTCAGTCATCATCACTTTGATGCCGTTGTCAATGATATCAACTTCCGTTTCGAGATCTTCTGCGATAGTTGTGCGGTGGTAGTCACGAAAGTTAACCATAGCCTTTGGATAAAGCTGCAGTGATTCACTGGCACGTAAAAGCGTGTACTGAATGTAAGTTGTGTTCTCCCCATGCTCCATCCAGATTCTTTTTTCTAGTACCGCATCTGCAATTGCGTATGTCCAGTGGGGGGTAGTTCCTTCCAAGCGGAAGCGCTCTAAATTGTAGTGCCCAAAAGGCTCAGTTAGACCCTGCTCTACTTCCTCGTCACCAAACCAACGGTCAATGTACAGCGGATAGTAAGACCCATTGTACTGAACAGTTTCATCCAGCTTGGTGAGCATAAGCGTCCGACCCAATGGGGGATTTAGTGCAGCGACCAGAAGGCCGTGATACCTTCTGGTCAACATACCAGCAATGGTTCCCATAGCAAACCCACCGATACCATTTGTAACAAGCCATTCTCGGTTAGATGAAACGCCGATCCGACCGCAAACCTCACGTCCTAGATCAACAATCATAATTACCTCTCTTCTTCTCTATTTATCACGCAGGAATTTTAGGGCAAAACGCATTTGAAAACGATTGTTTTAGTACACAAAGTCGGCCGTGCGCTTAGCAGATTTAGAGTTATTGAATTGATTTTTCTTAATTGGGATATCAATTTATTAGTTTGAGTGGGGCAACTGAAACTGTTGAATAGTTTAAATTCTATCTCTCTTCACAAATTTCGACTACAAATGTCAAGTCCTTAGAGCATTTCTTAATTTTGTTGGATGTGGCATTTTGATACCTATGAAAAAATATATTTGGCTTTCTGTCGGTTTTGGACTGTTAATTTTGTTGATCATTTTGCTGGCTAATGTGGGTTTTCCATTTTCTAGAGTTATAGGTCACATTCCTCAGGGGGACAAAGTAGGGCACTTTGTATTGTTTGGAATTCTTGCGTTTTTGGTCAACAAAGCGCTTAGCTGCCGTATGGTTGATGTTCTTGGTAACGATGTTTTAATTGGCAGTCTGTGTGTTCTTGGCTTTGTTGTGATCGAAGAATTTTCACAACTGTATTTTGATTCAAGAACATTTGATGTAACTGACTTGATGTATGATTCAGTTGGTATTTACTCAGGTGGATTCTTGGCTGTTGCATCTGATAATATCCAACAATTACAGGTTCGGGTGAGACGCCTTAAGCGCTGATACACTTTAATTGCAGCGGAAAAATTCCCCTCTTGGATTGGGTCCAGATATATGACTTGGGTCATGTTATGCTGTTTATGATGATAAGAATTAAGATTATTTGCTAAGGTGACCCAAGAAGACTTTCGTTAAAATGACCTTAGTTCAATTCAGTCGGCATTTGATTATTTTCTGACTGAATATGCGGTATTACCACCTCAGAACTGAGTTGGGATATATTCCCTTCCTACGACTGTCTACCTAAAGGAAGTCTCATGATCGTGACTATTAGAGGTTGCGTGATTTTAGGGCCGATAGGTTGATGGGGTTATTTAAAACTACTAGAGGGAAGCCCTTTCAACTCTAACTATCCAATCAATGATCTCCCAGCGTAATTCAGAATTTATCAGTTGGCCGCATAGAAATGTGCTTTTGGTGGCTACTGGGGTAGATCATGGTTGGTTGTCTACGTTTTCAGGAGCGGCCGCATCTCTGCAAACGCCTCTCAACCTTGTGGCTCTACATCACGATGAAAACCTAAAAAATGTGGCCTATTTCCTGAGTGATCTAAACAACCAGCAATATCTGGAGCTTTTGATTATCCCACAGGGAGAACTGTGTATGAAGCAATTAATGGTTGATCCTAGAGTGCATATGCTTATCAACGAAACAGTTGACCATGGGGGACTTGTGGCTTTCGGTGGCGGTGCAGAGCTATTACTAAGTCAAATGCCCATGAAGTATCGGTTGTTGCCCGGTCAAGTTTGTCTACAGCGGAATCTGAAAACGGCCGAATTTGCTCAGCAACTTCTATCCTCAAAGCTTGTGTAAAGAAAGTTTTAGCACTCATCTGCTTGATCTGCTAAATGTCCTTGACACGCTAGTTTTCCCCTGCTAGAATTCTGCTCGTATTAGCACTCTCGCCTACGCGAGTGCTAAATCCCATTTAATTTTAAAATTGTAACTTTTTAAAGATTCACAGCGCCGCGGCGTATTTGCTCTGCCTGCGCGTTTGTGCGTCAAAACACTTAAAAGGAGAGTTTCAAAAATGAACCTGAAACCACTTGGAGATCGTTTGGTTGTTGAGCCTAAAGAAGCTGAGACAACCACTGCCTCAGGTCTGGTTTTGCCAGACACCGCTTCTGAAAAGCCACAGCAAGGCACTGTTGTTGCTGTTGGCCCCGGCGCTCGTGACGGAGAAGGTAACCGCATTGCGATGGATGTAAGTGAGGGCGATACCGTTCTTTTTGCGAAATACGCAGGCACTGAAGTGAAATTGGACGATAAAAAAGTGCTGATCATGAAAGAATCAGACATTTTGGCAATCGTCGGCTAAAAGATCAGGCTTTGGTAAACCCAAGCACTCAATCAAAATTTAACTAGGAGAATCATTACGATGGCTAAACAACTCGTATTTTCTGAAGATGCTCGTCGCAAACTAAAGACCGGTATCGACACCTTGGCTGATGCCGTATCAACCACTCTTGGACCAAAAGGCCGCAACGTGGCTTTAGATAAAAAATTTGGCGCACCAACTGTTACCCATGATGGTGTGACGGTGGCTAAGGAAATTGAACTTGAAGATCCATATGAAAATATGGGTGCTCAATTGCTGAAAGAAGCTGCAACTAAAACCAATGATATCGCCGGTGACGGTACAACCACCGCTACTGTTTTGGCTCAAAGCATTGTTAACGAAGGCTTGAAAAACGTTGCCGCTGGCGCAAACCCAATGCTTTTAAAGCAGGGTATTGAAGCTGGTGTTGACGCTCTAGCTGAAAGAATTCGCGAAATGGCAGTTGCTATTGATAGCAAAGAGGAAATTGCATCTGTTGCTTCAATCTCTGCTCAAGATCGCAAAATTGGTGAATTGATTGCTGACGTGATGGACAAAGTTGGTCGTGACGGTGTAATTACGGTTGAAGAGTCACGCGGTTTAGAATTCGAAACTGAGTATGTTGAAGGTATGCAGTTCGACCGTGGCTACATGAGCCCCTACTTCGTAACTGACCAAGACAGTATGGAAGCGGTCATTGAAGATGCCTACATTCTC
>JBCCSO010000313.1:0-5867 GCA_039199965.1 Chloroflexota bacterium
GTAAAGCTCGAATGAAATACGCAGGTATAAATCTTGTTTAAGCTGATTGTGGTGGGTTGTGAACGGCTTAGCGGCCGCACCACCATAAATCGGCTGCAAGATGGGCGTCTCAACTTCTAAGAAGTCTAGATCGTCTAGGTACTTGCGGATGGCCTGAATCACTTTGGCCCGCGCCCAAAAGATTTCGCGCACTTCTCGGTTTACGGCTAAGTCTGCATACCGCTGGCGGAAACGCTCTTCCACATCCGCAAAGGCACTGTGGCGTACAACCTCGCCATCCACTTCAGACTCTTTGGCCACAGGCAGCGGGCTAACCGCCTTGCTTAGCATTGTCCAATCAGATACGTTCAGGCTGATTTCGCCCATGCGCGTGCGGAAAATTTCGCCGGTTGCCTGCACAAAGTCACCAATATCGGTTTGTTTTTTGAGCAAGCGATGGGAGTCTTCACCGACAGCATCACGGCGCACAAAGAGCTGAATACGCCCATGACCGTCTTCAATGTGTGAAAATACAAGCTTCCCTTTGTCACGGAAGCTAATGATCCGACCGCAAATCGTTGCTTCAACCGTTGGCTTCTCATCTTCACTAGCAGCCGCTTCAGCCTTTTCAAATTCAGCAATCGCTTCGGCCGTCGTGTGGGTCCGCTTCACGCGCAGCGGAAACGGCTTCATGCCAGCTTCAATCAAGGCTTCTAATTTTTCTAACCTTTTCTGTTCGAGTGAGTTGGGTTGCCAACGTGTCATTTAGACGCTCCAGTGATAGATAATTTCGACCCACTATTCTAGGCTATTTAGAACCGAAGAAAAAAAATCTTTCACTTTTGTTTTTTTAAGGACACAATTATTACCCTTCCGGCAATTCGACCCTGCATACCCTTGAGCTGATTGCGCAGGTCCTAACCAGCTCTCCACCCCAAAATACGCCGAATACTTCCACGTTT
The DNA here is from genome assembly GCA_039199965.1 of Chloroflexota bacterium. Taxonomy (GTDB): domain Bacteria; phylum Chloroflexota; class Anaerolineae; order Promineifilales; family Promineifilaceae; genus WTJY01. The sequence goes on from JBCCSO010000313.1 coordinate 942, forward strand.
TCGTCCGGTCGATCGACCCAAAAAATAGCCGTTGATCGATTGCCCGGATTATTGATCCAGTTGAATTCCATGCAGCGCGGATCGCGCAATTCTGGACGGGGCCCACCTACTTCAAGCGCGTTGCATTTGTCTGGCTCAATGGTTGTTCGCCCCCAGAACCGGCCGTTGTAACTCCACGGCAGCAGATTCATTTTGTCATCCATAGCGGTGAATGAGATGAGTGAAACACCAACGTCTTCATCGGTAGGATTGTAAACGTACATCGCATTTTGGCTTTCGTAAATCAAAATCAAATCAGGATTTTCGATGCGTGTTGCGGTTGGGGAAGGGGTATTCGTTGGGGTAGCACTGGCGGTGGGTATCGGCGTAGACACCATGGTTTCTGTGGCTTCCACGGCATTTATCACCTCAACCGAGGCGGTGGATTCAACCGTTGTCATCATAACCGGAGGCAGCGGTGTTTCCGTCATGGGGGCGTCTGACTTAAATTCAGTGAGTAAAACATCTATCGTGGTGGTAATCGTTGTAGTAGTAGGGGTATCATCGACAACGGCGATTACACCAGCCGGTTCATCTACATTCGCCTGACGATAGATTAATCCACCCGCAATCAATCCTCCCAGCAGTATAGTCCCACTCAAAATCCAAGGCCAAATCACTCTAGTCGGTAACCCGGTTTGTAAAATTTGTTCTGCTACAGCCTCTGGCTTATCTGGATGAGTAGCAGGATAGCTTGAATACGCTTCCTTCCCAGTATGGCCCTGTCCGATAATCTGGTTGAGTCGCTCGTTGGTGTTTAGACTCAGCACAAGTCTTGATGCCAGCGAAGGGTCTTTGATCAGCTCAGTTTCAGTTTTGTCTTTTTCAATCTGGTGGGTAACCAGTCTTTCTAGAGGTTCTAGCGTTTCAGTTTTGCCCAGCACATTTTTGATAGCATTCACAAACTCCCGGCCGGTTTTGTATCGTTTCGGAATCTCTCGGGATAAGGCCTTGCGGAACACATCATTGATAGCTTCCGGCAAATCTGTGTTAAAAGAGGTCGCATCTGGCAAGTCGGCCGTTAGCGACTTGATAATAACCCCCGTAATTGCATCAGATTCGAATGGCAAATGACCTGTTAGCATTTCGTACAAGATGACCCCAAGTGAATATAAATCGGAGGCCGGAATAGCGTCTGACGCCTGCTTCGCCTGCTCCGGTGCCATATAGTGTGGGGTGCCAAAAGACTCTCCAATCGTCCCTTTGGCCATCTCTAAGGCCAAGCCAAAATCAGCCAAAAGAATTGAGCCGGTTCTAGACACCATAATGTTCGATGGCTTGATATCCCGATGAATAACCCCTTGCTTGTGAGCAAAATCAAGCGCGTCTGCCAAGACATCACCAATGCGCAAAACATCATCAATCGGCATCAGTCGTTTTTGAGAATGGTAACCATCAAGAATGTTGCGCAAGTCAGGCCCATCTACGTATTCCATGACAAAATACGGCACATCATCATCAAAATCAGCGTAATAAACTTGAACAATATTGGGGTGACGCCATGTGGCGATCATTTGTGACTCCCGCTTCATACGGCGTGTGTAGATAGGATTATCTCTGTAGAGCTGATGGATGACCTTGACAGCAACAGGTCGGTTTAGAACGATGTCTAAGCCTTGGTAAACAGTGGCCATACCCCCCCGGCCTATGACCTTTTCTATACGAAAGTTAGCTAGTTGCTGACCAATAAGTGGGTCAGATATCCAGTTTGCTTTTGCCAAAAGTCCATCCTGTATGGGTGAGAGTAGAAGTAGTGTGTCGAGAATTGAACTGGACTGAGAAAATTGGTTACTGGCTTATGGCACATTTACCTCTAAATCATATCTTAATAAGGAGCATTTGTACATGGTCGGATAAACGTAATTCTCTCGCCAATCTATTAGGTTTCAGAGAGTTCCAACAACGTTTCGATTACTTGGTCTTCGGGCACATCTTTGGCAATGAACGCATCCTCAACTTCCCGCATTAAAATAAATCTTAGCTGCTTCCCTTTTTTCTTTTTGTCCTGCTGCATAGCGTCTAATATCGCCTCTGGATCAAGCTTTGGCATACGCGTTGGCAAACTGACGCTTTCGAGCATATTCTCAATTTCTTGCTGTAGTGCTGGGTCACAGAAATTTAGTCTGGCCGACAAATTAGCAGCGCATACCAACCCCATCGCGACCCCCTCACCGTGCTTGACTTGAAATTGGGTTACCTGCTCTATTGCATGGCCGAAGGTGTGACCTAAATTGAGCAGAGCGCGCTCTCCTTGTTCAAATGGATCGCGCTGAACGACATCCCGCTTGACCGCGATTACCCGCTGCACAAGCTGCTTAAACTCATTTTCTTGTTCGGCCGTAAATCCAGCTTGCAAGCTGGTCCCCCAGTCGGTGCTTAAAATTTGCGGCAGAAGCGCGCGATTGCTCAGCAGCCCATGTTTGATCGATTCAGCCATCCCGCAGGCAAACTCATCGGCCGGAAGTGACTTGAGTAGGTCAAGATCAGCCAGCACGGCTTCGGGCTGCTTGAAGGCACCAATTAGATTTTTACCCTCAAGGGTATCAACGCCTGTTTTACCACCTACGCTGGCATCAGCCATGGAGAGCAAGGTGGTAGGGCAAGTCACAAACCGAATGCCACGCATGAATGTAGCCGCTACAAAACCGGCCATATCATTGATTACACCGCCCCCCAAGGCCACCACCGTTGTTTGCCGATCGCATCCGGCCGCAAACATCTGGCTATAGATTTTACGAACAGTATCGAGATTTTTGTGCGCTTCGCCAGCCGGGACCTCAACAATAGTGCAGTTTTCCCACTGCTTGGCGGCGCGTTTTGCATACAGCGGCCCAACGTTACTATCCGTGATCAGCGCAACCTGATCTGGTGTATCAGACAGCGCCCCAATTTGATCGAGGAGGTCATACCCAACATAAACGTTGTACTCACCTGTTGGGTGCTCAACATTTAACTCTAAAACAGTGTGATCTTTTGCTTCCATAGCGGCCGATTATAGCCCAGCCAAAATATTGATTCGACCCATTCCACATACTCTCAAAGATTTCATTTACGCCACTAAGGCCCTTGTTTTGTAGGAAAACATCGCGCACCTTACAGAACCGTGACTCATGCACCAAGCTTCGTGAAAATAGTGTGGAAATGCGGTCTAAATTGCCCATAAGACACCATTTGGGAGCGATCATGTAAGGAAGATCGTCAAAAGACGAAAATACAATCGGAATTGGCTCGAAAGGAAAGCTATGTCCAATTAAGTCGTGCCCACTGCATCTTTCGCCAGTAATTTCCAGCGAAAACTCAGCCCATCATCACATCGGTCAATCAAGGGTCTCATGGAACTAACAGAGCAATCAATCATTGTCTTAGCACAGCTGATTCTACTAACACTGGGAGCCTCGTATTTGGTGCGCCAGCGTTTTAATCACATCAATGGCTGGCTTTTGGTTGGAATTTTGGCTTCTACACTTAGCTTTTCAATCATTCTGTTCTACAACCTGTCATTTCCGGCCGCGCATGAAGAAAACGTGATTCCAATTACGGCCCTGATCCCAATCGCTTTTGGGACAGCCGTTTTTATACAGTTCGCCTATCGCTTCCCAATCTTGACCAACAAACTAAAAATCGAGCGTTTTGTAGCAACATCAGCCGCTGTGTTTTTTGCAGTTCTTGTCACCGGATTTGCGCTTTTAGGCATCAGAGCCGCATGGCTCATTTGGATACTGACCATCGCAATTTGGTTCACTTATCTCTGGGGGATTAATGTTTCATGGCGCACCTATATTAGCCATTTGGTGCTTACCCATCAACATCTACCGCAGAGCATTTTGGAGCCACAAACCCAAACAACAAAGGCGTTCCACGCTCTGCTCAGCATTGAGCTCATCCCCGTTATTATCATGATCACGTGGCTAGGTCATCAGGTAGGCATCTTTCCGGCCGTCATGTTCAACGCCATCTGGGCTATTGGGGGACTGTCCTTCATTTATTTTCTAATTGTTACTTTTGTGGTTTATGCATGGCAAAAAACCACATTTGTGGCACAGCTGTTAGGCAGTAGTTTGATCACACAGCTTATTATTTTTTCGATCGGAGCCGTCATTTACGCACAAATTGTCATCAATAATGATCCAGCCAACGCGATGATGCACACCTTTATGCGGCCATTTGCGTGGCTATTGGTTTGCAGCGTTGTCTTGACTCTGGGCGGCCTGCCGCTGTTTATCGGGCTAAACGTGATTCGGCCGATCCATTCGATGGTTCAAGCGGTAGATGAGGTCAATCGAGGAAACTTAGATGTCTCACTACCCATCCAGCGTAACGATGAAATCGGCCACTGGTCAGACGCGTTTAACAGCATGGTGACCTCTATCCGCTCTAAAAATGCGGAGCTAAGCGAGTATAGTACCAACCTCGAAAGTCGAGTGCGGCAGCGTACGTCTATGCTGGCAGAGATGACTGAACGAGCAGAGAAAGCGAAGCAGGATGCGATTGAGGCTAATCAGACCAAGTCTGCGTTTATTGCCAACATCACCCATGAGATTCGCACCCCGCTCAATGCGATTGTGGGCTTCAGCGATATTTTGCGTGAAGATGTTCAGGAGGCCGGTCGAGCTGAGTGGGCGCAAGATCTGCTCAAAATTCGGAATTCGGCCAACGATCTGCTCGACATGATCAATGAGATTCTTGACATCTCAAAAATTGAGGCCGGCCGGACATCGTTCTTTTTTGAGGAATTTAGCCTCAACAACATGACCACGGAGATCATCGATTTTCTGCGGCCGCTGGCTGAAGAAAATCGGAATCGGCTTAGTCACAGCATCAACGTGGAAGATCCCGTGCTGCACGGAGACTACATGAAGGTACGCCAGATTTTGCAAAATCTCGTCA
>JBCCSO010000314.1:0-5866 GCA_039199965.1 Chloroflexota bacterium
CGCTCCAGCATGAGTGTGCAAAGCTCGCTCGTGATGCATCCCATCCATGAGTACGGCACAGAGGAACAACGAGAAAAATTCTTACCCATGCTGCCGGGGTCAGAACCGTGGTTTGGTTCAGTTAAGCCGAAGCAGCCGACCCACTCACCGCTGGCCAGCTTGGGTAAGAATTGTTCTCGCTGATCCTCGGTGCCGTACTCATGGATGGGGTGCATCACGAGCGAGCTTTGCACACTCATGCTGGAGCGGTAGCCACTGTCAACCCGCTCAACCTCACGCGCAATTAGCCCGTAACAAACGTGGTTGAGCCCGGCCGCCCCATACTTTTCAGGGATGGTTGAACCCAGCAGCCCCATCTCGCCCATTTCATAAAAAATGTCACGATCAAAGGTTTCGTGCCGATTGGCCTCAAGCACGCGGGTCATGAGCTTGCTCTGGCAGTAGTCGTGGCTCGCGTCACGAATCATTTTTTCTTCGTCGGTTAGCTGTTCGTCGAGCAGAAAGGGATCTGCCCATTTGAATTTTGGTTTTGACATGTTTACCTTTGGTGAGTGGATAGTGGGTAGATGTTGGTGGGTAGTGGGCCGTGCATGCCCTACTAACCACTCGTCACTGACCACTAATCACTTAAATACTTAAACAATTGTGCCGAGGCTAAACTCAAATGCTCGGCTAAAAGGTTGCACGCCAGATCAGCATCTTTTTGCTGACAGGCTTCTAAAATTTCCCAATGTTCCGCATTGGATTTTTCCCGATAGGCGATTTCTTGGTAGACGAAAAAGTACCGGGCAACGTTGGTTTGCCACATTTTGAGGGTGTCGAGCAGGCGGGGCATGCCGGCCGGTTTGTACAAGGTGGTGTGAAATTCCCAGTTGAGCCGCCCCCAACTGGTTGGATCGCCTAGATCTTGCTGAGACGGGCCTGCATCGATTTGCTTGAGCGCGCTTTCTGCTTTGATAAAGTCGCTCGCTTGCAAGTTAGGGATGGCGGTACGCAAGGCGACCTGCTCAAGCGCAATGCGCATGACGTAAATTTCGTTGGCATCGGCCGGTGAGAGCTGAGACACCATCGCTCCCCGGCCGGGGATGAAATCAACCAATCCCTCTGACTGCAGTTGAAAAAGGGCTTCACGCACGGGGATTTTGCTGACACCATACTGCGCGGCCAGCTCTTCTTGGCGCAGCGCATGACCGCCCCGCAAATTACCCTTCATGATGGAAGTGCGCAGGGCGTCAGCGACAAGATCGGCCGTGTTGAGTGCAGTTTTAAGCGAGGCATTCATAGGTATTGTTGCATTGTATAATTTTATATGCATCTGAGCAATAAAATTCTCTAACGAAAGCGCAACTTGATGAACTTCGCTTAAAGTTGGTATGATTGCGTTTACCTATCCCCTACTTTTCTCTCACTTTTAAACAAGATTTGGGAAAAAGAGCTTATTAAATGAATCCGAACAGAGATTTTGTGCAGATCAATACGAGGTAAATCTAAACTAATATTGAAGTTCATTCAGGGAAGAATCGGAAGAACATGAATCGGATCAACAGTTACAGCAGCAATTATTTAACATTTACACTCTTCGGCTTAATCCTCTTTACGATTACGATTTTGAGTGCTGGTACGGCCCCTTCGGCCGTTACCAGTAGCCCGCTTGTCCCATCCATTAGCAACGGCTCTTTTGAAAATGATTTGACCGGCAATGGCAAAACCAGTCTATCTGGATGGTCGGTTACCAGTGGGTCGGTTGATGTCATTGCGGGTTCAGCAATTACCGATACATTAGATGATGTGGTTGGAGCATCTGATGGCACCAAAGCACTGGACTTAGCCAATGGCACGATCCAACAAACAGTCTTGGGATTCACCCCCAATCAGCCTTATGTATTGCGTATAGACTACAGAGGCAATACGGCCGATGACTCTATTAAAGACGCCAAGGTCATTATCAATGGGCAAGAGCTATCTCAGGGGCTGTTTGGTGGAGACGAACCCGGCATTCACAGCAAAGAAGAGAATGATTGGGTTGTCTGCAACGGATTTGAATTTACCCCCTCATCATCAAGTGTTACCCTTGTGATTGACTCAGAAGAATCAGGCTCAAACGGGCTGTTCATTGACAACATACGCTTCGTCGATGGAGGTATCACCCAACCACCAGCGCACAATTTCAATGAGCTAACCGATGACGGAGACGATTGGCGTTTACTAGAAAACGGTAGCTTTGAGGATACTGTGGCCCCGCTTAGTAACCCTGAAAATACGGGCCCTCCCGACCAAGACAACCCATCCAATCAAGACGTGCGCAACCCTCACCTGTGCGGCGATGCTATTCCAGGTTGGCGGGTCACACGCGAAAATACAGACCGGATCAACGGATGGAACAATACTCCTGATGGCTCCAAAATAATTGATGTGGGTGGACACGGTCCGGGTAGCATCGCTCAAACCATTACCAACCTAGAACCCAACAGTGTGTATCAGCTTGAGTTCTACGCAGCCCGCCATCGTTTCTGGGGAACGGACACGATGACAACGGAACTGTGGGCCAATGGGTCAAAGGCACTAGAATTTTCCCGGACCATCAGCCAAACGGCCGATGACGGATTTACTCGTGAAGCGGTTGATCTCACTGCTAATAGCAGTGGGGAAATTACCTTTGAAATCTTTTCAACCAACATCAACAAAGGTGGGAACAACGTGATGGATAACTTCCGCATAAAATTTGTAAGCTCTGGCGCGGCCACAGATACGCCAATACCAACCAGTACTTTCACACCTGTGCCCACCAGTACTCCCACACTAGTCCCTACAGCCACCCACACCGCAACAGTAACACCAACCAATACCCCCACAGCCACGAGCACAGCTACGCTGGTTCCAACTGTCACACCAACACCTACCGTGTCAAACACCCCAACCCAAGCTGCAGCACCAACCCGCACACCATTACCTCCTACAGAGACACCCGATGATCCTACCAGTAGTGACGTAGAAATCTACTTACCGTTTATCAAGATATTGGCCGACGACGGTTAAACGCTCTAGAATTCGGCCAGATTGGAAGTTAAAAAGGCAGACTGGACAACGGTCTGCCTTTTTTTGTTGGGTATGTTAGACCTTTCAGGTTTGACAAACCTGAAAGGTCTTTTTAGATGGAATCAACCGCACAAAAATCGGCCGAGAGTCGAATCGTAGATTATTTTTCCGGCCGATATGGCTGGGTCATTTTGATCGTAGGGATTATCGGGGTCATCATGTCCAGCCCGGGGCAAACTTACTCTGTCTCGATTTTTCTTGAGCACATTCGGGAAGACTTGGGTATCAATCGAACCACCATCAGCCTGATGTACACCATCGGTACCGTCACCGGCAGTTTTATGCTTCCGATCATCGGCCGACAGCTAGACGTGCGCGGCCCGCGCCTGATGATGATTTTAACGGCCGTGCTGTTTGGGCTGGCCTGCTTTTATATGGGATGGGTCCGTAACGCGGCCATGCTCGCCATCGGCTTTGTGGGTATCCGCATGCTGGGGCAAGGGAGCACCTCACTCATTAGTCGCCAGATGGTCAACTTATGGTGGGTGGAGCGGCGCGGCACGATTTTGGGCATCATGATTTTCGCATCGGCCCTGCTTGGCCCCGGCTCATTTCCCATTTTAATTAACTGGCTGATTCCGCAGTATGGCTGGCGGGTGACATACCCTATTTTGGGTGGATTGGTTGTGCTTGTGATGGTGCCCGTAGCATTCTTCTTCTATCGCGGCCGGCCGGAGCTGTTTGGCCTGTTGCCAGACGGTCGGGGCAGAATTTCTGACGCTATCGCGGCCCAACAAGTGAAGGAACAAGTTGAATCTGAAAATGAACTTTCGATTGATGCTCAGCTTTCGGCCGAAGATTTGGTGGAAGAAGAAAACTGGACGTTGGGTCAAGTAGCCCGTACTGGAACATTTTGGCTGATCTTGCTGGCCATCGTCTCTTTTGACATGCTGGGGACCGGCGTGTCGTTTCACATCGTCAGCATTTTTACAGATGCGGGTCTGAGCGCAGATTTAGCGGCCGCCTACTACTTTCCCATGTCGATTATGTCGGCCGTGGTTGCACTGAGCGGCGGGTTTCTGATTGACCGCATCGAGCCCAAATACATGCTTTCATTTGGGCTATTTGTGCAGGCTGTCTCCTACGCAGTTGCCACGATTATGGGAACCCCGGCGATAGCACTAGCATTTGTGATTCTGCGCGGACTCAACGGGGGGCTGGCCCGCACGCTGAGTAATGTGCTGTGGCCCAAGTATTACGGCCGGGACAATTTGGGGGCGATTTCCGGTTTTGCCACCACGTTTGGGGTGATTGGGTCTGGGCTGGGGCCGCTCATCTACGGCTTCGGCCGGGACATTTCTACCAGCTACACGCCGGTGCTGTGGATTACGGCCGTCATGCCGCTGGTGTTAGGCGTTGCGGTATTATTCTTGCAAAAACCGAGCCTAAAAGATTTCGATTAGCCCTCTCACTTAAATTCAGGGTTGGAAGTTACAGAAGTGTCTGCAACCGTTTTTCTCCCTCTAATCACCAATCCATAATCCATTAAATTTCGAGGGGCACATCAAAGTTAGAAAAATAAAAATAATCGACTTAAGGTTTGCCTGATTTTTTTGAAGCCCATATGCTCAAAAAATGGCACTTTCATTTGATTTATCCTTAGACGAATTGGCACGCTATTCTGGAACAAATCCCAGACCTCATAACTTCACCGAATACTGGGAGCAGGCGCTCGCAGAAATGCGCGGTACTGATTCAGCAGTAGAACTAACACCGGCCGATTTTCAGGCCCCGTTTGCCAAGTGCTCTCACTTAACTTTTACTGGGGTGGGGGGTGAGCGAATTCATGCGAAGCTGCTTCAACCCGTAGAAAAGCCCGCAGAGCCGGGGCCGGCCGTATTGTTTTTCCACGGCTATACCATGGATTCTGGTGAATGGTTTAGTAAGCTGCCGTACGTTGCCGCAGGATTCACCGTTGCGGCAATGGACTGTCGGGGGCAAGGTGGGCTTTCTCAGGATTTAGGCGGGGTTACAGGAAACACCCTCAATGGTCACATCATTCGCGGACTTTCTGATGCATTGGAAGGTCGGCCAGAAAAACTGCTGTTCCGGCAAATCTATTTGGATACGGCCCAGCTCGCTAGAATTTTGATGGATATGCCTAATGTTGATCACAGTCGAGTGGGTGTAACCGGAGGAAGCCAAGGTGGTGCGCTCACGGTTGCATGTGCGGCGCTTGAGCCACAAATTAAGCTAGCGGCTCCCGTGTTCCCATTTTTAAGTGATTATCGTCGCGTTTGGGAAATGGATTTGGCAACTGATGCCTATGGTGAACTGCTAGAATGGTTCCGCCGTTTTGATCCACAGCACAAGCAAGAAACTGAGGTGTTCGAGAACTTAGGCTACATCGATATCCAGCACTTGTCTCATTTGATCAAAAGCAAAACCAAGTGGTTTATCGGTTTATCTGATCAGATTTGCCCACCGTCCACCCAATTTGCGGCGTACAATAAAATCACGGCCGAAAAGTCGATGGAAATGTTCCCAGATTTTGGTCACGAGGACCTACCGGGCCACCATGACATCATCTTTGAATTTATGATGGCACTCTAAACTAGAATAAAAAAGGCCGGGCGATTCACCCGGCCTTTTTTACACTTTAACTAATAGCTGTAAGCTGCCTGTTGTTTACGTCTACTTGCAGGAGGCGGCCCCCATCGGTTTGGATTAAGATCGCTGGGCAACACCGTAAAGATGAAGAAGATAATTTGACCCAGAATCGGGATGAGGTTGATAAGAAGCCAGAAGCCGCTTCTTCCGGTGTCGTGCA
>JBCCSO010000315.1:0-5833 GCA_039199965.1 Chloroflexota bacterium
ATTTGAGGTTGAATTTTTAGAGCTCAAAGATGAGACACGCGCGGCCGGTCTTCTGCCCAAAGCGGACTTTCTGGTGTGTACCGTCCTGCCTGCACATCAGGCCAAGCTGATGACCAACTGCAAGCTCGTGATGCACAACGGCGTTGGGTACGACGGCATTGCAACTGACGTGTTGGCAGAGATGGGGGTGCCTGTCGCAGTCACGCCTGCAATGACGCCTGAAGGAGTTGGTGAACATACGTTTATGCTCATTCTGTCTTTGCTTAAACAGCTCCCGGCCGTACAGCAAAGCATGCGCAGCGGAGGCTGGAACATGTTTGGCTGGCGAGAAGGTTCCCACAATTTGGCGTACAAGACGCTGGGCATTGTGGGATTAGGCCGCATCGGCAAGCGGGTGGCGCATTTGGCTCACGCCTTTGACTGCAACGTCATCTACAACGATATTGTCGATATGCCGCCTGAGCTTGAACAAAAATATGATTTAACGCGCGTGCTACTAGATGAGCTGATCAGCACGGCTGACATCATCACCCTACACGTCCCACTCACCGATCAAACCCGCAAGATGATGACGGCGGCCGAATTTGGCAAAATGAAGCAGGGTGCCATCTTTATCAACGCCAGCCGGGGGGAAACCTATGATATGAATGCTTTGTATGACGTGCTGCGGTCTGGCCATCTATTTGGGGCCGGGATCGATGTGTATGATCCAGAGCCACCCCCTGTCAACCACCCTATTTTGCAACTGTCTAATGTCGTCTGTACCCCCCACATCGCCAGCGGTACGGTTGAACGGCAGTATGGGATCAATCGGGCGCAGTTTGATAATTGCCAGCGGGTCTTGGCAGGTGAAGAGCCACTTAACTTGATATGAATATGTTTGATCATATCGTTATTGGTGCCGGTAGCGCCGGTTGCGTGACGGCCGCCATACTTGCCAAAGCCGGCCGAAAAGTTGCCCTTATTGAAGCAGGTGGCAGCGACGAAGGCTTCGTAGATGCGCTGGATGCGGGCCGCTGGAAAAACCTTGTTGGCACAGAACACGATTACGATTTCAAAATTGAGCCACAGCCGCACGGAAATAGCACCATTCGGCACACGCGGGGCCGTATTTTGGGCGGCACCAGCAGTATTAACACCATTATCGCGTGGCGCACGCCTGACTATGATCTGGAACGATGGGTTGAGTTAGGGGCATCTGGATGGGAGCCAAAGGCTATAGCCCCGCTGTTTGATCGCATCTTCGATCACGTTCATATCGAAACCAGCACGCTTGAAAACCCGTTCCATCATGATCTGATTCAGGCGGCCGCTCAAGCTGGCTATGACTTGATTGATTTTTCCCCAAATAGTCAGGTTCAAGACGGGGTAGGCTACCTGTATTTCAATAAAAAAGGACGGTTGCGCCAGTCTGCATCGGTTGCCTTTTTGCATCCGCTTGACCAATGGGGTGATGAGCTGACCATCTTGACCCACACTCGTGCGTTAAGGCTTATTTTTGATGGGGAGCGGGCTGTTGGCGTTGAAACCGATAGAGGCAAGTTTTACAGCGATGGTAACATTGTATTATCGGCCGGGGCGTTTGCTTCACCCACGTTGCTGATGCGCTCAGGCGTAGGCCCGGCCAAGCATTTGTCTGAAATTGGCATCTTATCTCATCACGATCTGTCCGGTGTTGGGGAAAATCTGCTTGATCATCCCGACTCGATGATCGCATGGGAGACCCACAAGCCCATTCCGGCCGTGGATCTAAACGCCATGGGGATGGCGGTCTTCGGAAAAACGGATGCCCATTTGCCTGTGCCTGACATGATGGCGCACGTAGGGACCGCCGTGTTTGACACCTACACCAAACCCAAAGGGTACCCCACGGCCGAAAACGGATTCTCTTTTTCACCCAACGTGGCCCGCGCACGCAGCACCGGCACCGTGCGGCTTCAATCGGCCGATCCCACGGTGCGGCCAAAGATCGACTTTCAATATTTTACAGACCCGTACGATGAGTTTATTTTGACAGAAGGGGTTAAGATGGCGCGATGCATTGCGGCCAAATCCCCCTTAAAAGATTGGATCAAGCGGGAGCTATTCCCCGGCGTGGCCGTTCAAAGTGATGAAGAGATTTCTGCGTACGCTCGGAACGTGGCGGGTACCGTCTACCACCCGGCTGGAACCTGCAAAATGGGGGCTAAGAATGATTCTTCGGCCGTGGTTGATTCAGCTTTGCGCGTTCGCGGCCTCAGCAATTTGCGCGTGGCAGATGCCTCTATTTTCCCTACAATGATCGGCGTAAATCCCAATATCACCATCATGATGATTGGGATGAAATGCGCAGATTTGATTCTAGAGCATGACTAGCTGAATTTAGAATTTTCTGATTGACATCAACCCGTCAATTTATGCTATAATGCCGACCCCCGAAAAGGTATGCACTGTTTGTAATTATATCTAGGACAGACATCATTAAGATGGCTGACACATTAACTTGGGGATGACCGGTTTCGACGGGGAAGGCTGGTCCTAAGTTGCAGGTCGAGCACGCATTTCATCTCGTTAAACTGCGGTGCGAACAATAATTGCAAACAATAGCAATTCTTACAGCGCTCTTCCAATGGCTGCCTAACGGTAGTTATTAGAGTGTTTCATCCAAAATGCGATGACGTCCCTTCTCTTCCGTTTACCGCCCGGATGAGCTGGGGCGACACTTAAGTCGGTATGCCCTCTCTCGACGCCGCTAGAGAGGGGAAAGGCTCAGCGGCTGGCCGCGCGTCAACCCTGTTAACCGGGGTGTCTGTGGCGAGACTTAAATAGGTTGACTAAGCCTGTAGAAGCTTAGAGGTCGAATTTTTCGGACGCGGGTTCGATTCCCGCCATCTCCACAAGCTAAAAGCGGCCGACTCAGAATGCTGGGTCGGCCGCTTTTTATTTTCAAGCTTTTAAGCTGTTTGTGGTTCAAGCTGACTGCTGGATTCAGCCGGAGCTTTTGACCGCAAGAAAAAGTTTCTGACAGTGACAATATGAATCAAAATGCCAAATGGAGGGCCGAAAAATAGGGGAATTGTTGTGATTGGGAAATTGGGAGCCACACCTTCGGCCGCAAAGCCAAAGTAAGCGGCTGAGCCAAAGGCCACGATTAAGTCTAATATGCCCAAAGCGGTCCAAAACAGAAATAGGTTGCGCCATCTTTGATGGCCGTCGCGCAGAATGAGCCACGCTACTGGGACGGCTAGCAGGCCGGTAAGGATGTCTCCTATTCCTGCATTAAGGGCAAAACCTTGGGTCAAATACCCTTCAGTCAAATATGGAAAAATAAAAATGCCGCCTGCTACCCGATAAAACTGGAAGTAGATGAGCCAGTGGGTGGGGATGCCTTGTATAACTTTCTTGACAGGCCCCGCAAATGTCAGGGCCCATCCGATAAAAATGGGGAAAATGGCAAACAGAGCCACAAGCTGAGGTGAGATCAAACCGGCCGTGCTGGTTGCCATCGCTGCCCCAAACCAAACAGCCAATAGCGCAAACAAGCCGTACGGAAGCTTAGGCAAGGCTTTACCTTTTGCTTGACTAGATGCGGCATATCCTATGAACGCCCCAACTGCGAGGAACATAAAAGCTCCAATTCCCATTAAAAATGCGGCTGATAAAAAAGTTTGTGTAAATGATAGCATCTTCAAATTTCCTTTAAATGTATATGCATGTATTTGATAAAAAAAGAGAGCTTTACCCTCTGCGTTCAGCAATGTCTATAATCTGCTGCGAAAGTTTCAAGAGCTGTGTCGCTTTTTCATCACCCAACTCTTTCCATAATTTTGTTTGAGCTTCAAGCCATTTTGGATGGGTTTCACGGACGGCCGTCATCCCCTTTTCTGTCAGTTGAATGAAGCGAGTACGCTTGTCGTCGCCCGGCACAACCTGTAAATAGCCATCTTTCTTAAGGACATTCACGTTGCGCGTGACCGTTGTTTGGTCCATTCCCATGAACTGAGCCAAATCACCGACCTTAACTGCTCCGAAACCTGAAACTGTTGAAAGCAGGGTGAACTGCGTGCCTTTAAGCCCAGAGTCGTGCATTTCATCCATATACAATGACAGAATCATGCGCGACGCTTTGCGCAAATTTGCGTTTAGGCAGTAAAGCTGACTGGTTGGGTCAATGTGTGGTTGTGCCCTAGTCTGATTTGCATGCATATGCATATAATATATATTCAAACAGCATTGTCAACCGATTAATTCAATTCAAATATGGTTTGAGAGCTTTGACACTGCTTTATTAGGTTTTAGAATAGATCAGATAGACGAGAAAGGAAAAATTATGCCATATAGTAGTTTAAGGGCTGATTTAATCACCAAACAAATTGATGGGCTAAAAAACAGAATTGAAGAACGGTTCCCAGAGCGAAACTTGGCAAGTGTATGCCGAGAGCTGCTTATCGTATCTGAAACAGCGGAAGAGCGAGCGCACGATATCTCAAAGCCACTTTACTGGGTCCGGGTCGGATTGCCTCTTGCTACAATCGCTTTTTTGTTGGCGCTTGAGGGGCTTTACCTTCTGTTTGCGAGCCAGATTGATGGGAATGCTACGCTCAACTTTGCAGACTTTTTAGAGTTATCTGATTCAGTCTTTAATTTGATTGTTTTGTTCTTTGCGTTTTTGTTCTTTCTTACCAATTTGGAACAGCGAATCAAACGGAGAAGAACGCTAAAAGAGCTGCACCAGCTGCGATCATTGGCGCACGTGATTGATATGCATCAGTTGACTAAGGATCCAGAGCATACGATTTTGGGAGAAGGGCGACATACCCCATCATCACCTGAAGACTCTATGTCAATGTTTGAGATCACACGCTACTTAGACTATTGCTCTGAGATGCTTTCACTTATTGGTAAGATTGGCGCGCTGTATGTGCAGGAGTTTGACGATGAGGTAGCGGTTGCGGCCGTTAATGAAATCGAGGATTTGACAACAGGGTTGAGCCGCAAAATTTGGCAAAAGATTATGTATGTCCACTCCATCGATCTTTCACTAGACGAGGCACATAAAGGGACGATATTTAACATTAATGCGGCCGAACTGCAGCTGCTACAAAAAAATGTCATGGTCCAATCTACTGATGATGCCGAAAAAGACATAAGTGACCAAGTTCAACCCAATGGTTCTGCGGTTGAATCAACCAAAGCTGAAGCCGGTGACTGATGTGGCAGAATCGTTTGAAACAATGCTGACGGGCGGCCATCCTAATTCACTCGGCCGGACAATTGAAGTGGTAGACATCGTTTTCGCTAATCCTGAGCGATTGATTGATCTCTACAACTGCTACTTCAGTGAAGATGAGGTGGTGCGCCTGCGGACTTCAAACGGCATGCGGCGGGTCTGTCAAGAGCAGCCAGAGTGGGTTGTGCCTTACATTGATCGCTTAATCGAAGTGATTTCAAAAATTGATCAAGCATCGACCCAATGGACACTGGCTATTTTGTTCGACATGCTAAAGGGCTACATGTCGGCCGAACAGCAGACGAGTGCACAGGCTATCATGCAGCGAAATTTAGCCAATCACAACGATTGGATTGTGCTCAACAACAGCATGCAGGTCTTAACCGATTGGTCTGAGCATGATGCTGATCTGCAAACTTGGCTCCGGCCGCATCTGGACAGATTGAGTTATGACAGTCGAAAATCTGTAGCAAAACGGGCTACAAAATATTTGGCCAAATTAGACAGCTAGTATTATTTTATCTGGGATTGGCCGAATTTGTGGGATACAAGTTTTGAATCCCTTAAATCCAACTAATCCCAGATAGCCTCAATATGTCAGAATGGAGCAAAATACCAAACTTA